>SUST01000011.1:0-42760 GCA_015063285.1 Thermoplasmata archaeon | reverse complement strand
GACAACATCGAGTCCGTCTACGGAAGGGGCATGTCCAAGGGATACGCAAAGGTCTACGAGTCCAAAGAGGCAGCACTTGAGTACGACAGGGAGTACCTTCTGAAGAGGAACGGCATCGAGGCAAAGGCCCCCGAGGCAGCAGAGCCCGCAGCTGAGGAGTGATTGTAATGGCAAAAGCAGCAGCACCCAAGGCAGCAATCAAGAAATCAAGTGCATATCAGGTCGACGGAAACACCGTCACAAGGACCAAACAGTTCTGTCCCAAGTGCGGACCCGGAACATTTATGGCAGTCCACAAGGACCGTGTATCCTGCGGATGCTGCGGATACACCGAGTTCACAAAGAAGGACTGAGAAAGGTAAATTCTTCATTCGCCTCCTCCCTCTCAAAAGGAGGCACAGGATCGCCGGGGAGTATCTAACCCCGGCAAATACCCTTTCTTTCTCCAATGGGCCCGTAGTATAGCTTGGATAGCATAGGGGCCTCCGGAGCTCCGGACTCGGGTTCGAATCCCGACGGGCCCGCTTAAGCTTACAGCCAGCATCGATTTTTCAAGGGGCAATAAAAATTAAAAATTGTATGAAGCGATTCTAACGAAGGTACAATAATTGCTGAAACCTCTCAAGAAAATGGGATTGAAACCCATGAGTTCTCCAGATCCAAGGTGAATGAGTATTCATCTATGTCTTCTGACATCTGGTCAACAAATCTGGTGCCATTGATGTCTAACAGGCATGTGCCGCTATACTTGTGGTCTTAGCGGGCTTACTTCTTCCGATAAGTTTTCGGTTGATGGAAAGAAGAAACCTCACGTTTCTAAACAGGTCTTAAGCAGTTCCTAGGGGCCTGTTGACAATCAGATAATGTATTCGGGCATGGAGTCTTTGATTCTGATGATGCCCTTGGCGTTTGCATCGTCTAGTAGATCCTGTATCGTAGTCTCGTTCATGATGTCCATGACGGCCTTCTCTATCTTCATCCACATGTCCACTGTCGTACAGCGGTCCTTTCTGTCGCATTCCACGTTCCCGTCCCTGATGCAAGGTACAGGTGCGATTCCCCCCTCGATCTCTATAACGACCTGTGCGACGGTAATCTCGGAAGCGGGACGGGTCAGCCTGTATCCGCCCTGAGGGCCCCTCTCCCCTCTTACTATATCTGCTTTGGAGAGTGTGGCTACGATTTGCTCCAGGTATTTGATGGAAATGCCCTGCCTCTCGGAGATGTCCTTGATTTTGACCTTTCCGGAATCCTGGAAGGCCGCGATATCCACAAGCATGCGCAATGCATAGCGGGTTTTTGTCGATACATTCACGCCTGGAAATCACCTCTTACGTTATTATCTTTAATGTTGCCTTCAGCTACGTGGGAATCATCCGAACAGTCCTTTGCTCAGATATCTGTCTCCTCTGTCCGGGAGGATCGTGACGATGTTCCCTACCTTGACATCCTCAGCGAGCTTTTGGACTGCTGCAAGGGCAGCACCGGAAGATTGTCCTGCAAGTATTTCTTCGTTCTTCGCCAGTTTACGGCAGACATCATATGCCTCGCTGTCGCTGACTTTGTAGACGCGATCTATCAAGGATACATCCATCGTTTTGGCTATGAAATCATTGCCGATCCCTTCGATCGCATATTCTGATTTCTCTCCACCGCCGATTATGGATCCTACCGGGTCGGCAAGAACACCTTCGATGCCAGGGTTCCTGCTTTTGAGATAGCCTACGACACCGGAGAACGTACCTCCGCTCCCTGCACCCATAACGGCGTAGTCGATTCTCCCTTCCAGATCGCGATAGATCTCTGGACCGGTCGTTTCGAAATGGCAGCGTGGATTGCTCATGTTATCGAATTGCTTGAGGGATATAGAACCAGGTATCTCGGATATGATGCGTTCGGCTTCTGCTACCGCTCCCAGCATTCCCTTTTCTTTCGGTGTGTTCACGATTTCTGCGCCTAGAGCCCTCATGATCTTCTGCTTCTCCTCGGAGAATTTCGTAGGGACTGTGAATATCACTCTGTATCCCTTGTTCAGAGCCGCTAAAGCGATTCCTATCCCAGTATTGCCTGCCGTGGCCTCTACGATGGTGGATCCAGGTTTCAGGATACCGTTCCTTTCCGCATCTGCAATCATGTACGCCCCTACGCGGTCCTTGACGCTCCCAGCCGGGTTACTAAGCTCCAATTTGGCGAACACCCTGATGCCCTCAGGATAGCTCATGTGCTTCAGCTCTACGAGTGGCGTCTCGCCTATCAGTTCTTTGACGGAACCATACAATGTCATAATCTGGACTCCTTGATTGCATTATCAAGGTCGCGGATGATGTCATCGGCATCTTCAATACCGATCGAGAGACGGATCAGCCCATCTGTGATACCTACGGCCTTCCTGATCTCCTCCGGAATGGAGGCATGAGTCATGGTCGAAGGATGGCATGCTAAGGATTCAACGCCCCCGAGACTCTCTGCGAGTGAGATCAGCTCCAGTGATTCGAAGAATCTGTTGAGGTCATGTCCTTCCTTCAGCTCGAAGGAGAGCATTGCACCTCCGTTCTTTGCCTGTTTGGAGTTTATCTCGAATCCTGGATCGGATTTCAGTCCCGGATAGAATATCTTGGACACATCATCGCTGGAGGCCAGATGTTTGGCTACTTTCACCGCGTTCTCCACATGTCTGTCCATCCTGACCGAAAGCGTTTTGATTCCACGGATCAGGAGGAATGAATCAAAGGGCTGCAGCACGCCTCCTGTGGCATTCTGGAGGAAAGCTAATCTTTCAGCAGTCTCCTGGTCGTTCACCACAGCGAGTCCTGCGACGAGGTCGCTGTGACCTCCCAGATACTTCGTTCCGCTATGTACGACGATGTCCGCACCGAGTTCTATCGGGCGCTGGAGATACGGGGTCATGAATGTGTTGTCCACGATCACTTTCACTCCCAATTCATGGGCCACCGCGGAGAATGCCCTGATGTCGGTGATTGACATGAGCGGGTTGGCCGGGCTCTCTAACAGCAATGCCTTCACATCAGGCGTGATCGCCTTTCTGAGATCATCAGGGTCTTCAGATTCTAATATAGTATAATTAATTCCAAAGTTCTTGAAGACCTTATCAAGGACACGGAATGTTCCTCCGTAGACGTTGCGTGAGATGAGTATCCTGTCCCCCGACTTATAAAGAGATAATACTGTAGTAATGGCAGCCATTCCGGATGCGAAGGCAAATCCCGCGACACCGCCTTCAAGTTCGGCTATTAGATCTTCCAATACCTTCCTTGTAGGATTGCCCGTACGTGAGTATTCGAATCCCCTGTTCTTCCCAAGCCCGTCCTGTCTGAATGTCGAAGTCTGATAGATCGGCACATTGACTGCACCCGTGCGTTCATCAATCTGATTACCGCCATGGATCAGTGTCGTTTCTAGCGAGTATTTCCCGCTTGCTATTGTAGTATTCATGACCAGTGATATCTCATTGTAGTATTTTACTATTTTCATATAGGAAATTAATTAAATACTAGTTAGTCGTTAGCGATATTCGGAAGCGACATCAAATGCATCCGAAATATTCGCATCAGAATATTTTGGCAGGATGACGTCCAAAAAGGAAGTGAAAAAAATGTCAAGCAACAACGTTCCAACCGGTCCAAACAACGCAAAGAATCAGAGATTCGAGACCCTCCAGCTCCATGTAGGTCAGGAGCAGCCAGATCCAGTCACCGACTCGAGAGCCGTCCCGATCTACCTCACCACCTCGTATGTGTTCCATAACTCGCAGCACGCAGCCGACAGGTTCGGGCTGAGGGATGCAGGTAACATCTACGGCCGTCTCACGAACACCACCCAAGACGTGCTCGAAAAACGTATCGCAGCCCTGGAGGGAGGTTCGGCCGCTTTGGCCTTGGCTTCGGGTGCAGCCGCGATCACGTACACCATCCTCAACCTTGCAGCAGCAGGTGACAACTTCGTATCGTCAAAGACCATCTACGGAGGATCATTCAACCTCTTCCAGCACACCCTCCCCACATATGGAATCAAGACCAAATTCGTCGAGCCCGATGATTACGCTGCGATCGATGCAGCTATCGACGACAAGACGAAGGCGCTGTTCACCGAGACTCTGGGAAACCCCAACTCGAATGTATCCGATTTCGAGAAACTCTCCGAGATCGCACACAAACATGGCATCCCGTTGGTGGTTGACAACACATTCGCAACCCCCTATCTCATCAGGCCCCTTGAACACGGGGCAGACATAGTAGTGGAATCTGCGACCAAATTCATCGGCGGCCACGGAACCGTGCTCGGAGGTTTGATCATCGAGGGAGGAAAGTTCAATTGGGATAACGGAAAGTTCCCTGGATTGACCGAGCCTGATGAAAGCTACCACGGAGTGAGCTTCTACAAGGCACTCGGCCCAGCGGCATTCGTGACCAGGATCAGAGCTGTCCTCCTCCGTGATACCGGCGCATCCATCTCCCCTGTGACAGCATTCGTCCTGCTCCAGGGGTTGGAGACACTCTCGCTACGTGTGGACAGGCATGTGGAGAACACCCTCAAGGTCCTCGACTATCTGAAGAACAACAAGAAGGTAAGGAGCATAAGCCACCCTTCCTTCCCGGATCAGCCGACTCATGAGATCTACAAGAGATACTTCCCCAACGGTGCCGGATCCATATTCACATTTGATATAGAGGGAACTGAAGATGATGCCAAGAAGTTCATCGACAATCTGGAGCTGTTCTCACTGCTGGCGAATGTGGCGGATGTGAAATCCCTTGTGATCCATCCTGCATCGACCACGCACTCTCAGCTAAACGAGGCAGAACTCAAGGAACAGGGAATATCCCCCTCCACCATTAGGCTGTCCATAGGAACAGAGCATATCGACGACATCCTTGCAGATCTGGAGCAGGCATTCGCGAAGATCCGAATCGAAGAACCTAAACAGACAAAGACTGAGAATAAAGGATTCCTAGGAAGACTGTTTGGAAAGAAGGAGTGATGTAACAAAAAAAGCACGATACTCAAATCAGCCTCGCCCGTATCTTCATCCTCCCGGGCGAGGCAGCCTCCTCAATTATTTTCTCTTTTGCCGTTCACTTATTTTTTGATCGAATGAGCGGGATTTCCGGCATGTGGTTCCACGTTCACTTCAACACATAATCCGTCAGTGTATAGGTCATATGCCAATCCTTCACTACGGACGTTTTGGTTCTATAATCGTCGCAAGAAAGTTCGGCCTTGAGGCGGATAAAGGTGCTCTCATCCCTGTAATCTATCGAATCAATCCTATTGCCGTTTTCATCCGTTATGATCGATTTGATGATCAGGACATTCTTGGTCCCCCATTTGGTTTCCATCGTTGATGATTTGTAGTCATCGAATCTGACCGTTTTGTCCTGGGTAACTGTTCTTTCCAAGGACCGTGTGTTTGAATGGGTTTCCTCCGTTCTCGGATCGATGTAGGTAACTCTCATGGTCGCTATCCTGTCATAAGTGAACTCGGTCGCTGAAGATGATATTATCTCATCATGCTGGGTGCTGCCATCGAAGATATACGAGACGTCGTATCCCGCGATGTTCCCGGTGTACCCGCCGCTCATACGATACTCCATTGTGGTGCCGGGGCCCCAATCCAAAAAGAATTCGCCTTTTCCTCTCTCGTCATCAAGGTGCATGGCGTATGCGATTGCCAATATGATGACGACGATCGCAACGGAGACCGTTATCGCCCTGGTTTTCCCCATGATTGGAGATGTGGGATCACGTAATAATAAGCTATCATTGTCGGTGCAAGGAAGCGGCATCATCGTTCATATGCGAATGACTATTGCGAATCTGTCAAAGCTCTCGATCCATGTCTAAGTGCACCAACTTTTATTCTTCAGAAGGGATACCAAGATTTATGGACAGGATGCCGAAGCTCATCATCGTAGCCGTAATCACAGCGGTGGCCATCGTCGGGGCCATAGCGATCTCTGACGTTTTCAAAGATAAGGAACCTACGCTGCGTGCAGAGGTGATCGAGGTCCAACACGGAAACACCATCGTTCTGGATATCGGTATGGACGATCTGAAGGGTCTCGGGGCAGAGATAGGCGATGATATCCTGGTGAAGACCGATGACGATGCGAACCTGTTCCTTCTCTCCCCCAATGCGAAATACAAGGCAGTACCTGTTTATGGCGGGTACATCACCGATGAATCTGGAAAGATCACCTTAGGATACGCCACTTGCAACCACGTCACCCTGGATTTCAAGGTCGGCGACGTTCTCACCCTTTCTCGCGAGGGAAGGAATCCGAACGTTGACAAGTTACCGAACTATCTGAATGGGCATAGCGACGATCCCGATGATTATGATGATATGGTTAAGTTCGCCAATATACGTGAGGTCAGCGGAGGCGATCTGTTATCTGATTCGATATACCGTTCAGCATCGCCTTGGAACGTCGGCAATCGCAGCCTTATCACCGATGAATTCTACAGAGAGCTAGGGATCGAGTACATGATCTGTTTGAACATGGATGAAGATGAAGTGGCCGAATATGCGGAGAAGATGCCGGATGCATATGCGAGCAGATTGTACAGGGAAGGCAAGGTGTCGTGTCAGTTATGCCATGCGGCAGTCCATTCGTATCCTGACGAGATCGGATTCCTGATCGATTCCCTCCTCGAAGCAGAAGGGAAGACGGGGGTCTTCTGTTCATACGGCAAGGACCGTACTGGTTTCTACTGCGCTGTCATCGAAGGTCTCGCCGGAGCGACCTACGATGAGATCCTGAAAGATTTCATGACCTCTTTCTGCAACTGCTATAACATCGAGGAAGGCAGCGAGGAATACGAAATAATATCGGAGTATTATCCGAAACGTGTGTTCTATCTGTATGATCATACCGAACTGATAGGACATCCGGAGAAAGTGGATTGGAACAAAATAGAATTCGAGAAGTTCTATCCCGAAGAGGTATTCACCAAGTATCTTGTGGATTATGTCGGAATAGATGCCGACAAGGTCGCAAAGGTCAAGGAAAAGCTTACCGGCGGGATTTGAAACGCGATATCATAAATTTCGGTCAGAGTCCGATGGATCGTTTCGAAGAATGTTCCCGATCTGAATTTGTAAGGGAGGGGGTGACCCCCCTATTTAAATCGGTTTGTCTTAGGCCTTGTCCCAATGCGCATACAGTTTGGTATCCGATGTGAACTGGGTGTCGGTGGTAACTTCTTTGCCTCCATCGGGTTCCGTGAACCAGCCGTCGAACAGATAACCCTCCCTGACGGGGTCCATCGGGAGTTGGGGGAACGAGAAGACGAAGAGGGTCAGAGATAGATATTCGATCTCTTCGGGGTCGAGGACCCCGCTCAACTGCCTGTCGAAGACTTGACAACATGATGTAGTTCAAAATCGGGAATTTCGGTCTATGGAGTTGCAATATTAAACTGCGACTCCAGTTTCTTCGATGAGCGTGCTTCGCCATCTGGTTAAATTCTTTATTATATCGAATTGTAATATCCCGTAATTATGAAGGGCCGTATCCTGCCAAGGAAGGAGCTAGCAGAGCTGCCTAAGACTGTCCACGGAGGACAGGCATGGAGATTGGAGGGTGTAGAGGACTTCAGCCACAACCTCAATCCTTTCGGACCGCCGGAGAACATAGGTGAGATAATAGCTTCAGCGGTCAAGGATATCGGTCATTACCCTGATGATTCTTGTGCAGAGTTGAAGGAGACCGTTTCCAAGGTCTTCAACATCGATGTCGACTGCATTACGGTAGGTGCGGGGTCATCGGACATCATAAGGAATTTCCCCAACACGTTCTTCAAGCCAGGAGACACAGTAGTTCTGAATAGACCAAGTTTCGCCGAATATGCGCAACAGTGCAGGATAGTCGGGGCGAACATACTTTGGAACGAACTGAAACCTGAGGATGATTTCAGGATCGATTTGGATTCTTTGATGTACAACGTAGGGGACAGCAGCAAAGCCCTTTACATATGCAATCCCAACAATCCCACCGGAAGGGTGGAGCCCAGGGACAAGATAATGAGCATAGTGAGGGAATGCGAGGATCGCGGGATCATGGTGTTCCTGGATGAAACATTGCTCGAACTGGTCCCCGGTTATGCTGACATCACACTGTCGGGAATGGTCGATAAATTCAGCAACCTGGTGGTCGCCACTTCCTTGACGAAATCATTCGCGATCCCTGGAATCAGAATCGGTTTCGGTCTGTCGAATCCGGATATAATATCGGAGATGGAGAAGGTGAGGATGACCTGGAATGTCGGCCAGATAGAGCAGACAGTCGCCAATGTCCTTCTCAGGGATTATCTCGATTACGTGGATCATGCTGCCGCAGTCATGGGTGAGGAATCAGAGATATTGAACTCTTCATTGAACAGCATCGGTTTCCCGGCAGGGCCGGTATCGGATTCGTTCTTCTATTTCAACGACATCAGCTCTCTGGAAATGGATTGTGCCGTTTTCCAGAAGAAGATGCTCTCCCACGGCATCATGGTGAGGGATTGTTCATCCTTCGGACCTCAATTCTCATCCTATGTGAGATATAGCGTAAAGGACAGGGAACGTAACTGCCGTTTCTTGGCGGCAGTCGATTCCGTAATAAATGGGTGATCCCTTGGAATTATGGCTGGACGCGCTTGCTATAATCGTTCTGGCCATAATGATAGACCGCTTCATAGGGGATGTTCCCAACGCCATCCATCCCCTCAGATGGATGGGTAATCTGCTGGATGCGATCGATAAGAGGGTCAAGACCAGGGACAAGATATCCACATCCGTCATCGGTTTTCTCTCGTACCTGCTGGTTTTCATCATATTCGGTGGGATCGGGATCCTATTGATCGCACTCATTCATGGGCTGGTCTCAGACTATGATGATGTATGGGGAGAAGCCGCTTGGATTATCATTTCCGCATTCATCTTCAAGATTCAGTTCGCCATATTCTCATTCAGGAAGCACTGTAACCCAATCTGTGAGGATCTCGATGCTGGAAGGGTGGAGGATGCCGCCGCCAAGGTCCAGATGATCGTCAGTCGCAACACCAAAGGGATGGATGCGGAGCATATTGCATCATCCTGTTGTGAGACCGTATCAGAGAATCTTGTGGACAGCATACTGTCCCCCACATTCTATTTCGGACTTCTAGGTATCCTGGGTTCTATCATGTTCAGGTGTTCCAATCTGATGGATGCGATGTGGGGGTATCTCAATGACAGATATGGAAGGCTAGGATTCTTCCCTGCCAAATTCGATGATGTCCTCGGTTGGTTCACATCAAGGGTATCGCCATTCTTTGTAGCTCTGGCAGCCTTGTTCCTACGTATGGATTGGAGGGCGGCAGTACCTGCTGCAAGAGAAGAGCATACGAAGACTCCCAGCCCTAACAGCGGGTGGCCGATGACCGCCGTATCGGCAGCTTTGGGCATATCAATGGAGAAGAGGAACGTATACGTCATGGGGAAGGGACCGCTACCCACAACAAGGGACGTCCAGCGCTGCATGAGGCTGGTCGAATTGACATCTATATTGTTCATGCTCCTGATCAGTTTCCCGTTATACGCATTCTTGGGGATACATGTTCAACTGTTCTTTGAGGACCTCATCCTCTCCGTATTACCTTTATAAGTGAGAAACACATCAGATGTGTACTGGTCAGAACATCCATCCAGCTAAGACGAGGATTTTCAATGGGCGCACTGAGAGCATTGGTATCATTCTACACGATCTTCCACATGAATATCACGCAGGAGGACATGGATGATATGGAGACAAGGTTCCATCTTACACCTCTTGTTGGTCTGATATTTGGATTCCTCGTGATGCTTGTTTCGATATTCATGCTCGTGCTCTCGGAGACCATAGGCTTCGGTAACGGTCTCGTGACAGCAGTTCTTGTGCTTCTGACAGTATATGCGGGAAGCAAATTCCTTCATTTCGACGGTCTCACGGATTTCGGTGACGGAATGATCGTATCTGGACAGCAGTCCGATCACATACGTGCCCTGAAGGATACCCTAGTCGGTGCCGGAGGGATCGGCGTGGCGCTGATCACAGTACTGTGCAGCGTTGCGTTCTATTCCATGTTCGGTAATAGGGCCTTGATGATACTGGTGTTCCCAGCTGTAGAGGTCTTCGTGAAGAATGCGATGGTCATAGCTGCATCTCTGGGAAAGCCAGGGAACGGAATGGCGGCCAGACAGGTCGAGAGGACAACGTCCCGCTCGGCTGTTCTCGGCGTGTTCGTCAGTATATTCGCACTCATTATCCTGTTCGCAGTGGGAGGGCTGTTCCTTAACATCTATTCGGAGATCCCATGGGATGAAATCCTGCCGGTAATGCTCATCACAGCCGTGTCCGGGATGGTCATCTCGGCGGTAGTCGGATACGTGATGGCAAGGACGGCCAACAGGGTCTTCGGAATGGTCAACGGGGACATCCTCGGAGCGACCAATGAGGTGTCCAGACCATTCCTTGTGTTCTTCATAATGCTCTTCATCCAGCTCTACCTAACGGTGATGTGAAATGGAGGCTCTTGTCCATGCTGGCGGAAAGGGCACGCGTATGGGCAAGTGCGGAATTGAGAAACCGATGATGAAGGTCGGCGACAAATGCACCGTTGAAAGGGTGATAGATGCTCTGAAAGGCGCAAAGAAAGTCGACAGGATATTGGTATCGGTAAGCGATAACACGCTGGAGACGGAGAAGTATCTCAAGAGCATCGGGATCGAGACTGTTAGGACCTCAGGCGATGATTTCATGGGAGATCTGCATCAGGCGCTCGAATGCCTCAGCGGAGATTATGTCCTGACCACGCCATCAGACCTTCCGCTGATAACTTCAGAAATCTTCGATAGTATCATCGATTACTTCAACCCGGGGATCATGGATTCTCTGCTGGCGGTCATCGATGAGGAGGTCGTTCGCAGCATCGGAATCATACCCTCGTACACTCGCGAGGAACGTGGGAACAAGTGGGTGCTCTCAGGCGTATCCGTCATAGACAGAAAGAAAACGCTGGCTGGAGAGTATTTGACCGAGACTTTGTATGAGACCAACTGGCCCGAACTATCGGTCAACGTCAACACGCAGTTGGAATTGGATCTGGCCCGTTCCTTCCACAAGGAATGATCAGTCGAATTCTATTATTCCTTTGTAGATCTCATGGACCTTGTCCCTCAGATCGTCAGCAGTGATCTTTCCAGCACTTGTTATGATTGCGCCCACGGAGGATCCTCCGCATCCTGTTCCTTCTTTGATATATCCCCACTCATAGGCTTGGAGCCCTTCGTAGGGGCTGTCAGTGTAATCCACATTGACGTAAAGGATCGGGATCCTGTCCGAGATGCAGTCCATTATCTTCTTCATGTTGGAGTTGGGATCGTTCATCAGCCATCTGGTGGTTCCCTGCATGAAGTTTCCGACGATCTCAGGGTGCAGTTTCACCGCCGTTGCCATGACTGCCGCAAGCTGAGTTCCTCCTCCTACGATGACAGGCACATGCTTGGCTGCACCGCAGAGGATTCCGACGTTGGCGGGCATCATCGGGTCACCGAAGCATTCTATTGCTTTCAATGGTTTGTCGGCATAATCTCCGGGAGAGATTCCAGCTGTCTCCAGAGCCTCCTTTACGAGTTTGCTCTTGAGCTCCTTGGGGTTCTTCGGAGAACTGCTGCTTACCAGGTTCTCCTTCAGCACTCCCATGGCAGTCATCACTGCCAGAGCGGTGGTCGTGCCTCCTGCGCAGCTCTCGCTGATAATTACGAAAGCATTGTCCCTGGCCAGTTGCTCTCCGAGTCTGTATCCCTTCTCATAGATGGTCCTTACATTCTCGACTGCGTGGGCTGTGGTGATCTTCTGGCCGCATTTTCCTCCGAGGTAGAAGCGTGGTATGTCCGGTTCGACATAGCATCCTCCGTCTACGATGAAGAATTGCATCCCTGAGAGGTCGAGTGCCGCCTTGGTAAGGGTTGCGGGAGTCGGGATTCCTCCAGGGTTGATCGGGACGCCCTTGATACAGGTCGTCTTTCCGTTGACCAGCAGTTCAGCATCTGCAGCACCAGTGTATAGGGTGAGTTCGGGAGTGTCTCCGGCATCCGAGACCCCCGGAATGCTGGACGTCATGGTACTGGCCACCGTGCAGGTGAATACTCCTCTCTTTCCCCAGATGCGGGAAAGGATGTCTTTTGCGATTTTCTCATCCCCGTACAATCCCAGGGATGGCGGTATATCGAATTCTGTCATTTGATTCACCTTTTGTTGGTCAGCAGCATGTTGACCAGATTATTGAGCGGAAGGATCTCATCTTCCTTTCTGCCCAGGTCAATGGTGGTCCATAGCGGTACATTCATTAAGATATGTTCTCCCGTGACACACGAAGTTCCGTGGTCCACGAAATAGATGATATTGTCGACATCCGAGAAGTATTCGGACATGAGCCTGTCCGTTCTTTCGAGAATCTCTTTCTTCTTGAACGGATCCTTCTGATGGCCGTATTCATCCACCTCATCTATGTGAAGGAATACATCCCCATGCTCCAAGGCCTCTTTGGCCACGGGGAACCTGTCCTCCACCTGTTCTACATGCTGGAAGGCACATCCCAATGAGGCGCAAACGCCTAGTGCGGTAGGGCTGTTCGATACGACTTTCATATTGTTTATTCCCGGGATGATGTCATACTGTTTTCCGAACTTACCGCATCCCCAGGGATAATCGGTAATGCCTCCCATATCGTCCCATATGGCCCTGAGGAACTCTCCGAGCTTGCCAGGAATTCTAACCAGAGGCGCATCGACTGGAGGTCCTGGCAGTTCAGGGACATAGTCCGATTCCATAGTCAGGATCGCCCTTCCGCCTATGAAGTACCTTATCTGAGGGTCGTATTCGTCCAATATGTGGAGGTTCTTGTTCACTGTCGAAATCAATTCTTCTTTGAACTCTTCGGCATGATATGACCAATGGATCATGTTGTTATGGATCTCTGCGGGGCTGAGCCTGTATGCCGTTCTCTTGGGATCTTTGATATCCAAGAGTCCTACGCCCATAGCCTCGATCGCAGCTCTGGACATCTCCGGGGGATGTCCTGTGAAGAATTCGTTAAGGAACAGATGTGTGTATCCGCGTCCTGTCGTCGTGTATCTATGACAGGCTTTGGATCTGAGGAAAGGCATATCCGCGACCTCGTAAGGCTTCTTTCCGCCCAATAGCGGATTGGGATGGTCCTCAGCCCCGTCGAGGAGCACGAATAGCACATTGCTCATTTTATCTGAGAATTGGACATGTATTCCAGAGATAAAGGCATATGGATGGTTGTATCCACCATCTATTAATAGATTTTTTCAAAGACGGTTTGCCGCAATAGCAGCCTGGCCTATAGAAACTCCGCCGTCACCGTTGGGTACTTCGTTGTGCAGGATGGGTTGGTGTTCGGTGCTTGATACAAGCTCTTTGAACATATTCGTGATCGTACTGTTGTAGGAGACTCCTCCGGTGATCCCTATGTAATCTATTCCCGATGAATCCGCCTCGTCCGATGCTGATTGGACAAGCTTCTCCATGATGTTGTACACGATGGAGTACGCGACGTCCTCCTTCTTCTCCTTGGTCTTATGGAAGAGGTGTGCAGTCCTTACGCAACCATCGACGATATCTGTCTCGAAACCTTCGACCAGTTTTCCTCTGGCCAGCAGTGGTTCGAGCTTCATGGCGGGCTCTCCGTCATATGTTCTGTATTCACAGATCCCGAGCCAGTAGGAAAGAGCGTCTAATATCCTCCCGAATGAGGATGTGCGGACACTGGTGTCCATAAGTTTTCTGAGGATGAAGGCTTCCTTATCCGTGAAACTGTTGTTCTCGACTCCGTTCATCTCATCTATCGCGAACTTGAGCCTTCTGAGGTCGTAAAGTGCCCTCTCGGATCCCAGCAAAGGAATCGTTTCCAGATGGGCGACCCTTTTGTATGAGTTAAAGTCGGCTTTCAGGACCTCTCCGCCCCATGCTGTCCCATCGTCACCGTGGCCGGTACCGTCCAGAGTCAGAGCGACACAGGATTCGACTCCCGAATCCACCATAAGTGATGCGGCATGGGCCCAATGATGCTGAACTTCTATCAGTTCCGCTCCGAATTCTTGGCTTAGCCTCTTTCCCAGTGGTCTATTGGAGTATCCTGGGTGAAGGTCGATGGCGAAGATCAAAGGCTTGCAGTTAAGGAATCCTATCTGCGTCCTTACTGCTTCTTCAAGGTATTCAGGTACACCAATCTTCTCTCCGTTCCCGATATACTGTGTAGGCCAGATGTTACCATCCAGAGCTACGGCGGCAGTAAGATTCTCCTGGGGGCCGAGGCCGACCGCGCAGCCCTTCGGCGATATCGGGAGGTGGTATGGAACGTTCCCTCTGGACCTGCGGATGTACTGCGTATTGGTCCCCATAGCTCTGACAACTGTATCGTCTGCGCGGTTCAGAATAGGTTGGTCATGCAACAGGTACAGGTCAGCTCCGAGTTCCTTAATCCTTGAATCATCGACGATCATAGGTTCTCCAGGGATATTGGCAGATGTCATGACCAGAGCATCATGATTGAGTTTTGAGAAAAGCAAGTGATGCATCCCTGTGTATGGTAGGAACATCCCTATGTTGTCAAGGCCGGGAGATGCAAGTTCGGTCAGATCCGATGGCTTCTTCTTGACTAGTACTATAGGCCTGTTGGGTGAACCAAGGAGCATCTCTTCGAACGGTGTCGGATCTCCATAATTCTTCAGAGACTCCATGTCGCGTGCCATAATGGCGAAGGGTTTCTCCTTCCTGCCGTACCATTCCCTGAGTTTACCGAGATTGTCCAAGGTACAGCAGATATGCATGCCTCCCCAGCCTTTGACCACTGCAATGCAGCCTGCGTCGAGATTCTTAGCCAGAGATGCGATCGGGTCCGCCGTATTCATCGGTGCCTTGTCGTTCTCCAAACGATATCTGGGTCCGCAATTCGGACAGCATATCGTCTGATGATGGAATCTTCTGTCAACGGGATCTTTGAATTCCTTCAAGCAGTCCGGACAGAGGGGGAACGAGTCCATCGACGTAAGGGGGCGGTCGTAGGGCATACCTTTCAGCAGGGTGAAGCGCGGACCGCAGTTTGTGCAGGTCGTAAAAGGGTAGTTCCTGCGTCTTCCGGGAGACAGCATCTCCTTCAGGCAATCGTCGCAGATGGCGCTGTCAGCAGGAATGGATGCCCCTTCCCCGAGTTGTTTGGACATATTGATGCTGAAACCCTTGGGGCCTCTGTAATCCGATTCCTGACAATCGACGGATTCTATAACGGCCAGTGGTGGCAGGTCTTCCTTGATGGCTTTCAGCAGCTCCTATCCGCGGTCAGTGTCTATGACGACATCGGAACCGTTGTTCCAAACGCTGCCAGAGGCTCCGACCTTTACGGCCGAACGGTATACGGTCGGTCTGAAGCCGACACCCTGGACAGTCCCGCGGATTAGTATCCTCATGGCCGGCATATCTCAATTCACATTATAGATAGGTTTGGCAGAGCGTGACTGATCAGGCCATCTATTATCTATGAAGAGGGACAATCAAACGCTCAGTGAGACTATGGAGAAGACCAACCCTATGAGGCATTTGGATAGGCTCAAGATCCCTTACGAGGCCATATACTACGACGGGCAGGGCCTTAATGGAATGGAGATCGCAGAGGCAAATGGCCAGGACCCCAACAGGGTATTCAAGTCTCTGATGACAGTAGGGAAGGAGAAGTGCTACTATTGTTTCCTTGTCCCTGTAACTGGCGAACTGGATCTGAAGAAGGCTGCTGCCGCAGTGGGTGAGAAGTCAGTTTCCATGCTCAAATCGGATCAGCTGCTGCCACTGATGGGCTATGTCCACGGCGGTTGTTCGCCTTTGTGTACCAAACGTCCAGTGACGATCACGATCGATGAGACTGCAAAGGATGCCGACTACATGTATTTCAGTGCAGGCAAGGTCGGGTGTCAGCTAAAAGTCAATGTTGGGGATCTCCCGAAGATGATGAAGTTCCAGTTTGCTAACATACGGAAATGTCTGGATTGAAAAAAATGGGGAGGGTTCCCTCCCCTGTTTCATTTTTTGTACATCACGTTCTCTTTCTCTAATTCTTCAAGTATTCTCTTTCTCAAAGCCGTAAATTCGGGTGTTGTACGATCACGAGGTCTTTCCCATGGAACGGTGATTATCTCTTTAACCACGGAAGGGCGCTTAGAAAGAATTACAACACGATCTGACAAGAAGAGAGCCTCATCCACTGAGTGTGTGATGAATATCACAGTCTGCTCTGTCTTGGCCAGAATATCAACTAATTGAGCCTGCATGATGTTTCTTGTTTGAGCGTCTAGAGCACCGAACGGTTCGTCCATAAGGATGACATCAGGGTGGTTAACAAGAGCACGTGCTATCCCTACACGTTGTTTCATTCCTCCTGAGAGTTCATGGACCTTTGCATTTTTGAAGTCTCCAAGGCCTGCTAGTTCGAGATATTTCTCCGCTCTCTGACGACGTTCTTCCTTAGGGACCTTGGCTACTTCCATACCGAATTCGACATTCCTTCTTACGGAGCGCCAAGGGAAGAGTGCAAAGTCCTGGAAGACCATTCCTCTGTCAGCTCCAGGTTCGTTGACCTCCTTTCCAGCGATTGTGATTTTGCCTTCTGTAGGTTCCAACAAACCTGCAATCATACGTAGGATCGTAGTTTTACCGCATCCTGATGGTCCTACGATCGATACGAGCTCTCCTTTATTGATCTTCAAGTCTATGCGATCAATTGCTACTATTTCTTCTTCGTCTTTCCTGTATGTCTTACGTATGCCATCAATGACGATGAATTCGTCCCCTTCTTTCACATTAATAATAGAGTCGCTCATTCCATCCCCATCCTTTTAGCTATTGTTTTCTGAGCATATTCGGACACACTAGTTGTTAAGATCCCCAGTATTGCGATTATTACCAGTATTGCAAATACACTGGGCCAGAGACTATTCTGACACATGCTCTGGAGACAGTAGCCCACTCCAATAGATACTGGAGAGTACATCTCTGCTGCTACGATACACATCCATCCTACACCCAGACCGATTTTCACTCCATTCATTAAATAGGGTACGGCACTTGGTACCATGACCTTGGTAAAGACTTGTGTCTTGTTGGCCCCAAGAGTTTTTGCTGCATCTACTAGGTTCTGGTCTATCTTCTTGACACCAAAGATGATATTGGTGAGAAGCGGGAAGAAGATACCAATGAATACGACAAGTATCGGTCCGACACTATAGTTTATACCATAGATGAAAACAGGGGCCCATGCGATAGGTGCAATTGGTCTGAGAACTTCAATCATGGGTGTGACGAACGTGTTAAGCATCTTGGAGTAGCCGAGGAACAGTCCAAGGGGAAGTGCAATGACTAATGCAAGAAGGAATCCTTCGATGAACAGGCTTAATGATGACCAGATGATGCTCCACGCGGACTGGTGAGAGTAGCCGTTGTTGAAGAAGTCAATGAGTGCCTCAAAAGTTTCGGCAGGAGTCGGGAAGACATTGGTGTTTGCCATTATGGATAGAAGCCACCAAATCTCTACGAACATAATCAGAGATAGGAACACTATCATGCATGTTCTTCCGAACCTGTGATATTTGTTATTCTCGTCGTACTTAAACATCAGATCTCCACCTCTTTCAACATAATCTTCTTACCGTTGATGGTGGCGCTGGTAATTGGCGGTGCCCCCATGAATCCTAGGTCGGACTGACCACTGAGAAGATCCTGGGCCACAGCTCCACCATTGGCTAATGCCTTTATGTTAACATTGAGGCCATATTTCTCGAAGATTCCTAGAGACTTGGCTACCTGTACAGCAATTTGATGAATGTCACCGTCAATGGCTGCAATATTGATCGTTGATGTTGCATTTCCAGTGTAGGCTTTCTTTTCCATAGCTTTTTTCAGGTAACTGTTGTCGACAAAGGCATCAGCCAATTCATTGTAGGTTTTGAAACCGAGTTCCTTTAAGGTTACTTTGATTCCGCCTAATTTTGTCAGGTTTTCAGCCAAGGTTGCAATGTCAACCTTTAATTCGCCTAGATCAGCAGTACCTGCGGTATCACTATAAGTATAAACAACTCCGTCAAGAGCTTCTTTGATTACATCTTCGGTTAGGCCAGGGATGTTATCTTTGCATATCTTGATTAGTTCTGCGTATTTTTCTCCAGATTTATCTGATTTAGCTTCGTTGATGTAGTCAACAGCTTCTACGAAGGCACTCAGGAATCTGACCGTTTCATCCGAATGGCTGTCGAGATAATTCTGATATCCGGCAATCAAACAGCAAGTGTGACCAGGGAACAATTGGTTGGTAGTGATCATTTCGTCGAAGTATTCGCTATCCACTATGTAGTGATACTGAGGTTCCCAAAGGATGCCTCCATCTAAAATGGATTTGTTGTTGATAGCATGAGTGTAGTTCTGGATATTATCCACGAAATAGACTGTATCTGAGGACTTCGTACTTTCTGAGTTGAATTTTTCGAATTTCAATCCAAGGGAATCCTGTACTATTTCCATAAGCTGAACATGTTGGATGGTACTTGCTCCAGGAGTACCGAAGACCTTCCCTCCCCATGCTTCAGGTTTGAATGTGATCTTTCCTTCAGCAGATACGGTAAGGAAATCCTCCGCATTGTACTCGGAAGCAATGTAGATTCCAGAACCATCAGTGTTGACTCTCGATATTAGCGAAACATCTTTTACAACGACAACCTCGCTCGTGTCATGAGCGATAATTTTCTTTCCATTCACTGTAGCGCTGGTGATCGGAGGTGCTCCCATGAATCCTAGGTCGGACTGACCGCTGAGAATATCTTGTGCTACCGCTCCGCCGTTTCCTAGTGCCCTTAGGTTAACATCAAGTCCGTATTCTCCGAAGTATCCGAGTGATCTAGCAACCTGAACTGCTATCTGGTGAATATCTCCATCGATCGCCGAGACATTCACCGTCGATTTGGTTCCGGAGTAAGATTTGTATTTCAAAGCTTTAGTCAGGTATTGGTCATCTATGAATGCCTTGGCAAATTCCTCATAGCTGTCGAAACCAAGTTCTGAAATCTGAACTTTGATACCTCCCAAATTGGTCAGGTTCTCGGTCAAGGATGCGATATCAGACTCAAGAGCGGAAAGGTTTGAAGTACCTTTTTTGTCGCTGTATGTGTACACAACCCCGTGAAGAGCCTCTATAATGACTTCCTCAGTTAAACCAGGGATGTTATCTTTGCATATCTGAATCAGTTGCTTGTACTTTTCACCGCTGGGGTCTTCTTTCGCTTCATTTACGAAATCTACTGCTTTGATATAGGCCGCGAGGAATCTAATGGTTTCATCAGAGTGGTTGTCTAGGAAATCCTGGTAGCCTGTAATGAGACAGCAGGTATGGCCAGGGAATAAGATATTTGTTGTAACCATTTCATCGTAATAATCGCTGGAGGTGATGTAGTGATATTGAGGCTCCCAGAGGATGCCTCCATCTAGAATGCTTCTGTTGTTTATAGCATGGGTGTAGTTCTGGATGTTGTCGATATAATACACAGTATCAGAGGATTTTTTCCCTCCTTCGTTGTATTTTTCAAACTTCATCCCGAGCTCATTCTGTACAATTCCCATAAGTTGAACATGTTGAATTGTACTTGCCCCAGGCGTTCCAAATACTTTTCCGCCCCAAGTTTCCTTATTGAAAGTTACTTTTCCGCTGGAGGAAACGGTTAGAAAATCACTTGCATCATATTGTTCAGATAGATATATCCCCGAGCCATCTGTGTTCACTCTGGCGATCAGAGAAAGTTCTTTGGATATATCCTTCGTGTGCTCATGTTCATCTTGGTTTTCCAGAGCGATAATCGCACCGGCAGCGATTATCTCAATGAGTACAACGATGATTACCATTTGTTTTGTTCTAATGGTTACACTTCCTTTATGAATTGCACGGCATGATTGTTTTATAACCTTATTGGGAAATTTTTTCCTAATTGTACAATTAAATAATTGTTGTCTCTAAAAGTATTTGGATGTATGATAAAAGAAGGAGTTTAACCCTGCTTTAATAAGCAGGGGATTGACAATCAGTCGTGGTGGTGACCGCAGCAGCATTCGTCATGCTCGTGGTCGTGATCATGGTGATGGTGCTCATGCTCATGTTCGTGGCAGTGGCATTCCTCATCATGGTCGTGGTGATGGTGGTGCTCGTGTTCACAGCAGCACTCATCATCATCGCAACAGCACTTGCATTTACACTCGTGGAAGTCCCCGTAGTAGTTGTTGACGATCACGGTGCCTGACTTGGTGTGGATGTGCTCGCTCTTGCAGCAGTGATCATGGTGGTGTTCATGGCCGCTGCAGCACTCGTCATGCTCGTGGTCGTGATCATGGTGATGGTGCTCATGCTCATGTTCGTGGCAGTGGCATTCCTCATCATGGTCGTGGTGATGGTGGTGCTCGTGTTCACAGCAGCACTCATCATCATCCTCGCAGCAATCGCAGCAGCATTTGCAACAGCATGCGTAGTAATCGCCGTAGTAGTTGTTGACGATTACTGTCTTTCCGTGCTCATGCTCATGGTGATGATCATGATCGTGGCAGTGGCATTCATCACCATGGTCGTGGTGGTGATGGCAGTGGCATTCGTGCTCATCGATCTCATACAGGAGGCCGCTGTCATCGATCGCATCATGCATCTTGTGATGGAGCTCGTGCTCATCAACATCGAGAACAGCGGACATGAATGTGAAGTTGACCTTGTCCTGAGGGGGGAGTTCCCCATGCTTCTCGACTCCGTTGCTCAAGTCTGTAAGGTTGAGTGTGACTCCTGAACCGTCATCCAGAGTGACGGCGGCTTTGATATGGCCGAGCAGTTGTCCTGCTTCGGACTGTACCCATTTGCCGACGACAAGCATCGCACTGCAGAGCCTGGCTTCCGAATCGGCATTCCAGCATCCGATCCTTCCGGTGACTCCGGTGGCAACTCCGCCGGCTTCTTCCAAAGATGTCTTTTCTCCGCTCATTTCATCATCTCGTAAACTTCATCCAGATTCTCTCCGGTCTTGGCAGAGATCACCATGACTTTTTTGTCCGGGAACTCTTTCTTGAACCATCCGGTGATGGATTCCACCTGACCCGGTTTGGCCAGATCCTTCTTGTTGATGAGCACGAAATCCGCACCCATCATCTGTCTCTTTATGAATTCCTCCTTCTTGCTTATAAGGAGCTCGAATCTCTCTACGTCTGAGATTCCTATGATGTATGTCCCTTCAGAATCGATCCCGGAGCTGCGAACCAGTTCCTTCACCTTATGGGGAAGCGCTAATCCGGTAGGCTCTATGATGATGATATCGGGGTCAATATCTTCCTCGATATTCGTCAGTGCACTCTGCAGGGTTCCGGAAAGGGAGCAGCAGATGCATCCGTCAGGGAGTTCTATCGCATCATACCCCTCAGCTTTGAGGGTGGCGCCATCCACACCGATCTCTCCGGATTCGTTGACCAGGAGAGCGGTTTTTAGTCCACGCTTTGTGTACATGGAAGCTAGTTTCATCAGAAGGGTGGTCTTTCCACTTCCTAGGAATCCGCCCAATATGTATACGAACATAATTGTTGAGAAGAGTACACTGATATAAGGAATGTTCGTTTGTTCTTCTATATAATTCAATCTTCTTTTAAGGGAAGAATCCATGGTATAGGCATAATCTCTGCTGGGTTTGATAAATGGTTAAAAACCCCTCAATTGAGGTTAAAGTTTTTACTCTTAGTCATTGATTCATACCCTGATATGTCTATCCTGATAGCGTATGATGGCAAGGCTGACACGGAGGCAGCTTTGGATTACGCCACAAAATTATCCGTAGGACTCAACGAACCGCTATACATTCTCACCGTCGCTACCAAGGAGCAGATGGATCCCGAGGATATCGATCCAACGATTCAGGAGTATATGCAGGCCGCACAGCAGAAGGCCATGCAGGGCGGGTTATGCGATGTGCATACCATCATTGAGGTCGGAAGGCCCGACGATGTCATCCTAGAGGTTGCTGAGAGGTTCCAATGCGATGCCATCGTTGTGGGAAGGCCCGATAGATCCCGTTTGGACAGGATGGTCATGGGAAGTGTTTCTCAGAAGCTGGTGGAGAATTCCGAATGTCCAGTGGTCATCGTTCCCACTCCCGATGAAGAGGAATAAGTCTCTTCTGAACAATTTCAAATTCTGAAAAGAGCAAAAGATTCGGATATGGGGAGGGGCTATGCCCTCCCCTTTCCGGGAATAAAATCAGTTTGCGTTGGTGACCTTGTCCATGAGTCCCATGGACTTGTTGATCTCGTCAGCGGACATGGTCATCTCATTCTCGATCTGGTAATCGGAGTGCTGCTCCATGCAGTCCACGGATGCGATGAGGATACCCTCGTTGGTCGCTGTGAACTTGACGGTGATCGGAGTGTTCTTGGTAACGTCCATGGGAAGCTCCATCATAAAGTTTCCGACAGGCGATCCCTCGATGATCTCGGTCTTCTTTCCGAGGTCGTCGTTGAAAGCTGCGTCCTCATAGATCTCGACCATGATGGTGTTCTGACCGTCATCGACGGGGTAGTAGGTCTTGACTGCTTCGATGGGCAGGACCTCGTTCCTGAAGATGATGTTGGAGATCATCTCGGATCCGTCCTCGTAGACTGCCTTGATTCCGAAGGTCTTGGACAGGACGTTGTGGACGTTGATGGCTCCCTCGACGGCCGCCGCCTCTCCTGCCGCTGCAGTGTTGGTGGCATCGGGCATGACCATGTTGGACTTGGAGAAGATGGCTGCTCCCTTAGCAACGGACTGGTCAGGGTCATAGATGTTGATCTTCGCTGCAGGGTATTTCTCCGCAATGCTGTTCTTTACCTGGGGCATCCTGGATGATCCTCCAACGAGGACGACCTCATCGATGTCTGCCATGGTGTAGTTCTTGGACTCGAGGACACGGTCGATGATCTCGATGGTGGTCTGGATGAGTCCCTTGGAAGCAGTCTCGAAGTCCTCCCTGGTGACGGTGAAGACGACCTTCTGGCCATCGACTGTCAGGGTTCCCTTGGTGGATTCCGCGGTGGAAAGCCTCTTCTTGATGGTCTCTGAGTCGTTGACCAGGGCCTGCTTGACATCCTCGTTCTCGTCGAGAGCGTCCTTGTCGATTCCGGTCTCCTCGGAGATCTTCTGCTTGATGATGTTGGAGATGACTGCATCCCAGTCCTTTCCTCCGAGGAACCTCTCTCCGTCGGTGGCGACTGCAGTAAACGATGTGCCGTCGATCTCGAGGATGGTCACATCAAATGTTCCTCCTCCAAGGTCGTATACGAGCACTCTCTTCTTTCCTCCGTCAGCGTTACCGAATCCGAAGGAGATGGCTGCTGCGGTGGGTTCGTTGATGACTGTAACGTCCTCGAGTCCCGCGATGGTTCCTGCGGTCTTTGTGGCATCCCTCTCGTTCTGTCCGAAGTATGCGGGACAGGTGATGACGGCCTTCTTGACCTCGCATCCGTGGTTCTCGTTGAAGTCGTTGATCATCTTCCTGAGGATCACTGCGGAGAGCATGATGGGGTTGTATGTCTCGCCGTCGATGTTGACGGTGTAGTCAGTTCCCATCTGTCTCTTGATCGATGTGATGACCCTCTCTGGGGGGTACATGACGGACATGTCCTTCGCAGGGGATCCTACGATGATCTCTCCGTTCTCGTTGAAGAGGATGACTGAAGGTGTTGTGTCTTCCTGCTCGAAGTTCTTCTCAACTACCGGGTCCCCATCCTCATCAATGTATGCAAGGCACGAGTAGGTCGTACCGAGGTCAATACCGATGCTATACTCTGTCATTCTTTTTCCTCCTTAACGTTGGTGTTCTTTTTCGTAGAGTTTCTCTTTCTCGAAGATGTTTTCTTAACGGGTTTTGCTGGAGCTTCTTCTGCCTTGGTCTCTTCGGCTGGTTTGGCCTCAGGTACCGGTTCGGGCCGCTTAGGCTCCTCAGTAGGCGTTTCCTGCACCATGTTCTCGACGTACTTGTAAACCGTGACCTTCTCTTTCAGAAGGACCCTATTACCAAGTTTGTAACCGTCAGACAGCCTCTCGGCTATCTTTCCGTTCTTCTCCTGGTCGTTTGTCGGTACTACCTCCACGATGCGCTGATGGATCGTATTCAGTGTCTCATACGGGAAGTGTCCGATGTACACCCCTCCATCAGTTAGGATATTCTCCATATCCACTTCATACGCCTGGAACGAGGCCAGTACGTCCTTGGCGGACATGGTGTCGATCTTCTTTTCCATTCCTGCACAGAGTTTGAAGAAGTCCTCTCTCATTATCGCAATCTGTTCCATGGAGCTCAAAAGAGCCTTGTTTGTGATCTCGACGTTCTGTCTGTCGATCGCGTTGGTAAGGCTCTTGATCATCTCCCTGGATGTCACGAATGACGAAAGGTCCGGGACTTCCGGAGAAGTCGCCCTCATCGCGGATATCTCCGCTTTGAGTTCCTCGATCTGTGCCTTCAGTGAGGCGATGTCATCCTTCAATTCCTCGCTGAAGTCCTTCGGGACAGCAACAGAGACCTCATCGTTCTTGGGCTGTTCCGTCCTTTGTGTTTCAATCTCCGAATCGTCCGGTACCCTCACACTGACCCCTTGGCGGGGGTCGGTCTGCTGGAATTTCCCGGACAGGAAATTGCTGAATCTCTCGTTCATCTCAATCCCTCCCTGCTGAGCAGCCATAGGAACGGATCCTCGACCCTCTGCGGGGAAACACCTCTGGGCAGGGTACTGCCTGTGGGGTTGCATCCCAGTGCAGAGACTGCGAAGAACGCATAGTCCTTGAAGCTGCGTACCAATTGTAAGAACTCGGGCCCGACGGTCCTCCTGATGTACTCTTCCAGTTCGGCATCGATCTGGGCAAAGTTCTCCGCGTCGTACTTTCCGTATTCGCGGGGGATGTGGAGGGATGAACCCAATCCGAACAGGACCTTGCTCTCCTCCTCATTCTCAGGGATCTTCATCAGGACATCCGACTTGGTCAGACTGACCGCTATCGGGATGTCTATCTTGTCCTTGCTTTTGAGCTTCTTGTTATTACGGATGATCTGACAGATGTTGTTCAGGATATCCGTTGCACTCGGACCCACGTTGGGCTTGTTATCGACGTGGATCCTCTGGTTGATGTACTTGACCTGCATGGGGTCCACCAGATACACTATTCCCGAGGCCAGCGAGATGAACGCGTTGAGGTTCACCTGCATCATCCTGTTGGTGCTCACCAGATCCTCTCCCGCCGTGTCGAAGAAGGCAAAGGTGAAGACCTGCGGCTTATCCCCGTTCAGTATCCTCAGGAAGAAGATGAGGGGCTCGTGGGCATCAGGGGAGCTTCCGAAGGACAGCGTGGGCTGCAGCTTCCTCTTCTCCTCGAACAGTCTGTGGTAGTACACATCCCTGTACTTGATGGTGGTACTGTCATTGGCAGCGTTGAGCACACCGTGGAATTCCGTCGATATGACGTTCTTCAGCTGATTGATCAGTACTGCTATGTAATGGCTCTTACCGACTCCTTTGGGGCCCAGGATGACGAAGATCTTGTTCCCTTCCTCCTCGGCTCCTGGCGGGATCATGTTGTGACAGGTCGGGCACACACGGAGATAGACCGGCCTTCTGCATACGTCGCAGAACCCGGAAGGGTTCCTGATGATGTGCTGCTTGGCGATGATGGCATCCGGTCCGAACGGATCCTTTCCGAATACCAGGCTCTTCTCGCGGTCGATCTCGTTGACTCCGTTCTTGGATACGAACATCATCGCCTTCTCGTTCCTGGTGCTAATCGCGTTGGATGCGAACGTCTTGGCGCATGTCGGTCCGGTACATACGTAGTGGATGTTGTTCATGTCCACTTTGGTGAAGCAGTACGGACAGACGTAATCCCTCTTCTTGACCGGTTCCTCTTTCCTTGCCATTTCAATCACGCCTCCTGTTGTACAGCGGGTGTATGAATCTGTATAGGTTGTAGTCTTCCTCGTTGACGAAGAACGCCCTCATGTGCTCCACATCCGTATGGCCTCCGAGCGTGATCCTAAGGGTGCTTCTGCCTGATGTGAACGGAATGGATGCTTTGGCTGACCAGAGCACCTCTCCATCCTCTTTCCTCAGCGGTATACCCTCATCGACGCGGACGATGGCCAGCGGAGGTATGTTGGTCACGGTCGTATCAGTCGACATATCGAGTACGGCCTCCTTCTTGCTGGCATCCAGTGTGTAGCGGATCTTCTTGCATTCTGCGGAGTAGACGTCTATGACGATTCCCCTGGAGTACAGGATATCGTTGTTGATGTTGTAGGTAGCAAAGATGTTGATGCACTTCTTGGGGGATTTGCCCATAGGTATCCTGATGAGCTTGTCATCGTTGTACTCGTCGCGGCTGACTGTGATGATCTCGGCAGTGGGATCGTTGTAGTCCTTGACCACGGATGTCGACACCACGATCTTTGCTGCGATCGCGTTGTCCGGCCAGTTCATGGTCAGGATGCAGTCCTTGTTGTTGACTGTCTTCTCCACATCCCTGAACGGCTTTAGGTTGGCCACCATGACCTCGGTTCCCTTGATACCCATGGTGCCCAGCGGGATTATGGGGTAGATGTACTGCACGGTACCGTCGGGAAGGCTGAACTTGGCCCCGTCATCGTAGTCCTGTATGGTCTTGATCTCGGTCATCCATGCTTTGATGTCCTCCATCTTGACCATGTTGCCTGCGATGGCGTACTTCTTCTCTGAACAGAAGAGTTTGACAGGGTTCTTAGACTTCCATCTGGCGGTGTAGGTTCCGTCATTCTTGTTCCACTGGATTCCCATGTCGCGAATCGGCTTGGGTGCATCCAGAGGCGCCTCCGAGAATATGATTCCCTCAGATCTCTCGACCTTGTTGCGGGTCTCGTATTCTGCGACGAACAGGTAGTGGTACTTCAGACCACCGGTAAGGCCTATGTCGTCATAGACGGTCTCGCCGTTGAGCGGAATCTCCACATTGGTCCCTGTGACGCTGTCGCCCCTCCATACGCGTACGCGTGTGGCTCCGCGGGGCTTCTCGTACATGAGACGAAGTCCTCCATCGATCTGATCGATGGTTACCTTCTCGACCTCTGCCAGGAATATGACCGGTCCGAAATGGGCCGCTTCTCTGGAAAGGATGCCCCAGCGTTTGGAGTATACTGAGTAGTAGTATTCGACACCGGGCTCTAAGGTCTTGTCCGTGTAGAACGTTCCCGGGATCTCTGCCATCGGACGGGTCTCTTCCGTCACGTTAGGCAGTGAGTTCTTCTCCCTATAGATGGCATAAGTCACACCCTTGTTATCCACAGGAGGTTCGTATTTGATCAGCAGACGTCCTTCCTTGATCTGTGCGACCGGGTCAACAGGTCCTGCTGGAGGATACTGTTTGAGCACCCCTTTGGCCGACGGATGGTCAGGACATTCCTCGGCGGCACTGACATAGAGTGCGAGCATCTCGTCCTTATTCTCAGCCGCCTCAGCCTGTTGTACGAAGATATCTGCATGCTGGACGCGTTGGGATGCTTCCTCGTACTTCTGTTTGATGTCGGGGAAGTTCTGCAACTCTCCTGGATACCTGTTCATTATGGTGTCGCCAGCGCTCTTGGCAGCATAGTACTTGTTGTTCCTGTGGCTGTCGCTGACCATGTTCCTCAGGGTATTCATCGTACCCTGCTCCTTGCGGAGCTGTACCTCCATACCGGCGATGCCTGAGAACGTTGCATAGGTCGCCTTCAGCGATACCAGGTCTTTTTCCGCTTTGGTGAGGTTTCCCTTCTGGAGGTCCATGCGGAAACTTAGTGCGAGGTTCTGTGCCTTGGACTCGCCGTCCTTGAAGTTGAACCCGCACTTGATACAGATCGAGTTGCTCGACTGCTGAGCGGTGTTACACTGCGGACATACTATCTTGAAGTTCTTACCGCAGAAGGGACAGTACATGGTGTTCTTGCCCCCGGGAACCATGTTGTTACACTCGGGGCATCTGATCATGCTGCTGTCAAGCTTGGAGAAGTTGGCAGCGATCCTCTTCTTATGGCAGAAGGTCTGCAGGATGTACAGGCACATGTCCTGATCCAATCCCCTGACATAGATGTTCAGGAGATCGTCTATGTAATTCCTGGTGATCTGCTGGCCCGTGTACTCCTTCTCGATCATCTCCATGACCGGGGCCAGGGCCTTGCTGCATCTTCCGTAGTTGATGAGATCCTTCATGTCTTTGTCGGAGTCTATGATGAGTTTGAGACTCCTCAGTACGGATATGTAGGAATCCTGGTCGGGCAGGATCTCCTGCCTGACGCTGTTCACCCTCTTCTCGCAAAGGTCGAATGCGTTCCTGATCTGCGTGAGGGAGCTGGCCTCCGTAAGGGGTTCGCACCTTATCTCCAGATCTGGGTTGTTGATCAATACATTCAGCATTTCCACAGGGGTGTAAGCATCCACGGTGGTGAGGTTGGTGAAGGCGTTTATGACCTTCTCGTTCACGATCTTGGGGACGCCTCCTTCGGAGATGTTGGCGAGCTTCAGGACCTGCTTCTTGTCGACGCCCTCCCAGTGGAGCCTCTTGACGAAGTTGTCGAGGACTCCGGGGAGTATGATGTATCTGCCGTCGGTGAGGATGATACAGTCCAGTTTCAGTCTCTGGACCTTTCCCTCGAGGCTCTTCTTGCCTTCGGCGAACACCCTCTTCCTGAGGAGAGGGTCTGCCATGCAGCGTCTGATCTCGGGGACCTCATCCACCAACTTGTGATATTTGAAGCGCTGGCCAGTATCGTTCTGCTTGTTTCTGAACTCGTTGGCCCACTTGACTTCCATCTTGTCGATCTTTTCGTTGATCTTGTCAAGCGTGTACTTGCTCTCATTGAAGGGATCTAGGCCCAGTAACTGACAGTAGTTGTCTGTCTTGTTAGCCATGGTAACTCCTTCAGCGAGATGCAAGACCCATATTGTCGCGGGCTGCAAGTCCCATGTTACCAGATGAGATCGCGGTCGCGATGGTACCGAAGGTGTCACCGAGCTTGTCTATGGTGGTGAACAAGGCTCCGTCGTCGACCGTGGCGATCTGTCTGAGGAACGATGTGTCGGCCTCTCCGAGTCCGACTGCGATGATGGTGATTCCGTCTGCTCTGCATCCGAGCGCCTGGTCCACCGCATTGTCCCTCTTACCCCAGATTCCGTCAGTCAGTACAACGATGATTCCTACTCCGGGCTGACCTCCGATGACTGCCCTTGCTGTGTCCAGTGGGCTTGCGTCGGTTCCTCTTCCGAGCATCTTGACCTTAAGGTCCTCGATGGAGTTGATTAGGACATCCATGTCTTCAGTGAGCTCCTGGACGACCTTGATTTTGTCACCGAAACCGATCAGAGCGAATCTTGTGTTGGGTTCTGAAAGGGTGCGGACGAAGCTGCGGATCGAATCCTTTGCGGCTTCTATAGGCTCTCCCTCCATACTCCTTGACAGGTCGACGCAGATGGCGATGTTCTTGGCGATCTTGACATCTGAGGGCTTGTCGCGGGGGTTTCCTCCCATCCATCTGATGTCGTCGGGGACGGGCTCAGACTTCACGTCCAAAGGCTCCTCGCCCTGGAACGCCCTGATGTTCACGATTCCATTCTCATCATAGTTATATTCTATATCGAAGACGACTCCTTTTCCGTCGTTGTAGAATCCTGAGATGACGACCTTTGCAAGGACGTTACAGTCTAAGGGGACCCTGGATTCTCCCTGCAGTGTATAGACTTCGATCTTGTCGGTCATGTTGCCGGGTTTGATGGAGAATTGCTTCTTGCAGGTGCTGGGGACCTTGGAGTTCCTCTTGATCATTATCTCGTTTACGTATTTCTTTCCGTCCTGGCTGACGGACAGCGCACCGAGGCTGTGTGCAGTGACATCCGTGACCTGCATCGTGGCCCTCATTCCGGTGGCGTTGCTGCTGTAGAGCTCTGCTGTGATGGCCGCTCCCTTTGCAACTGCCAGGTCAGTGTCCCCGTGGGTCACGACCTCGCGTCCGGTGAAACTCTTGAGGAACTTGGCGACACCGGGCATCCTGGTCGATCCCCCGCACAGGAGGATCTCGTCGATATCCGTCCACTGCATGCCAAGGGAGTCGATCAGTTCCTCACAAACATCCTTGGTGGCGTTCATCAGGTGTTCGGTCATCGACTCGAACTCGTCCCTTGTGAGAGTGTATTTCTCGCTGCAGCCCTCGTAGTTCACAGGGATGGTGACGCTCTCTGCGATAGAGAGTGTCTTCTTGTAGCCTTCTGCAGCCACGATGAGTTCGTTCTTGGTAGGCAGGTCGTCTCTGGGGTCGACATCGAACTCGTTGGCGAATCTGTCACAGACGAATTTGACTATCGCTGCATCCCAATCCTTTCCTCCGAGTATGTGGTTACCGTTGGTACCGATGACCTCGATGGTTCCCTTAGTGATTCTGACGATGGTGACATCGAAGGTCCCTCCTCCGAGGTCGTAAACTAAGAGGGTCTTATCAGCCGAATGTTTGTAACCGTAGGAGATAGCTGCTGCGGTGGGTTCGTTGATGATCTTGGGAACCTTGATTCCGCATGATTCTCCCGCACGCTTGGTCGCTATTCTCTGAGCGTCTTCGAAGTAGGCAGGTACGGTGATGACTGCCTCCTCTATCTTCTCCCCTGCTGCTTTCTCTGCATCCTCTATGAGGTGCTTGAGAAGCATCGCTGAGAGGTCTTCAGCAGTGTAGTCCTTTCCGTTGAAGCTGACGACAATAGATCCGTCACCCATGTTGCGCTTGAAGGCTGCTGCGTTGACGCCTGTTCCGTTCGACTGCATGTCCTTTGCGTCTTCGCCGACAAGGATGTCGCCGTCATCCAAGAAACAGATGACGGACGGTGTGATCTCCTTACCGAATGCGTTGTTAAGCATGATCGGCTTGTTCGACGCTTTATCATATCTAGCTACTGCAGAGTATGTTGTTCCGAGGTCTATACCTACCTTCATAATCCCATCGGAAAGCCGATTATTTTCAACCTATAAAATATAAAGTATTCGGTTCTACGAAATTCGTAGCTTATAAAAGGTGACTGCTTAATTTGTTAATGTGAGATCACCTAAACAACGAATTTCGTAGAACCGGAAAATGGGCCAATTTATGGACTTAGTTTACCTTTTGTCTCATACGAATCAGCATCATTATCAGTACAATAATGACGCCTAGAGCGACCAATCCTGACACTGCCATGATCAGTTCAGTGTTTTCCAAAAACAAGTCCCTGTCAAGAATGACTATGGCGGATACGACCATGAGGATCGCAGCAAGAATCACCGCCGCATAGACCAGAGGTCCTTTTATCATGAGGTGTGGATAGATTTTCAAATAGATATAGCGATTGGCTTTATTTCGTAAGAACGATAACGGTAACTATGGAAGACCCTTCAGAATACTGTATGCAGGCGGTCAACTGTTATCAATCCAATCCCGAGAGGGCAGTGGCGTTGTTTACCCGTGCAGGCGAGCTAGGGTCGCCAGAGGGGTGGTTCGGATTGGCCGAGATGAAGATCAACGGCCTGGGGACACCCGTGGATATCGAAGGAGCTGTTGAGTTGTACAGGAAGTCTGCCGAGGCAGGCAATTCTCCGGCCATGTTCAGACTGGGGAGTATGTATACGGGATCCTACGGTTATCCTGAAGATAAAGAACAATGCAGGATCTGGTTCGAAAAGGCCGCAGATTGCGGGATAGAACTTGCCTATCCTGAGATCGCTGCAATCTATCTCTACGGGTACGGAACCGATGCCAATCCGGAGAAAGCTATGCATTATTACCGTCTTTCTGCGGATAGCGGAGATGCACAATCTATGTTCATGATGGGCTACATGCTGTCAGAAGGTGTCGGTGCTCAGAAGAACGAAGGAGAATCAATCAAATGGTTCCAGAAATCTGCTGAAGGAGGCATTCCCGAAGCCCAATTCAGGGTCGCCAGATTGATAGAGGAGGGAAAGATCCCCGGAGGAGATAAGGCTGCATTGGAATGGTATCAAAAAGCTGTCGATCAAGGATTCGAACCAGCAATGTTCAATCTCGGTACCATGTATTATGAAGGCAGGGCGGTCCAGCAGGATTTCGTAAAGGCCTTTGAATTGTATGATAAGCTTGCGGAGATCGGGGATGCAGATGCACTGTTCATGACCGCCAGGATGCTTTTCGAAGGGTTAGGTGTCAAGCAGGATGTTGAGAAAGCGATGGAAAGGTTCGGGCGTTCGGCTAACCTGGGAAACCAGTTGGCGATACAGTTCCTGGATGATCTTCGCAGGAAGCAGAACACCCAATTCATCAAGATAGATGGTCTGTGATCAGTCATCCATAGGAACAAATTCGGACTTGGGCTCACCGCAGACGGGGCACTCCCAGTCATCGGGAAGGTCCGCGAATTTGACTCCAGTCTCCTCTTCATCGTAGATATAACCGCACATTGGGCATCTGTATTTCATAGGTTGAGTTACACATTCAATCTATAAAATGCGAGTGTAGGGTTAGAGAATCAATGTATAATGGAAAAGGGGGATTGCTCCCCCTTTAGTTTTCATTCCTTTTTGCAGCAATCGCAGGTTCTCTCCTCGTCGGAAGGAACTATGGGTGACCCGCACGTCTTCGAACCCGAACATCCGGAACAGTTGCAACCGCAGCTGCTCTTCCCTTTGCGGTGGTTGTTCCATAGTACGAATACGGCACCGGCCGCCAAGGCGATGACGATTGCTAATACGATCAGGTCACCTGAGCTCATTCTGCCACCTCTTTCTTGCGGAACGGCTTTAGCGGATCCTTGACAACCAAGAAATAGACAAGGATCACAAAGTCGATGACAGCGAAGATTATGGAATACATCTCGATGTTACCGATATCCCCGTTGATTGCAGAGTACACGACGTAGACGATGACCGATACGAAGTATGCGAGCAAGCACTGATAGAGGAATGCGAATCCAGTGGATTTCCAATCGCCGAGTTCCCTGTGTATGGCACCCATGGCTGCGAAGCAAGGTGCACAGAACATGTTGAATGTGAAGAATGACAGGATGGCTGCTGGCGACAGCATTGCCGCCAGTGCTTCTGAGATCTCCAGATCGAAGGGTTCTGCGATGAGCTGTTCAAGTGTTCCTATGAGGTCTTCCTTGGCAATGAGTCCGGTAAGGGATGCGGCCGGCAGTTCCCAGTTTTCACCCCATCCTAAGGGAAGGAACAGGTAGTTCAGCACCCCTCCGATTCCTGCCAAGATGGAGTTGTCCATCTCGTCCTCAGCGAGCAGATTAAGCGACCAGTCGAACGATTTGAGGAACCAGACGAGAATCATTGCTAACAGAATGATCGTACCTGCCTTCTTGACGAATGCCCAGGTTCTGTCAAAGATTGTTTTGACGCTGCTTACGAATCCAGGTGCGTGGTAGGGAGGCAGCTCCATGATGAACGGTGCGGGAGTTCCTGCCATTTTCTTGAATTTCCTCAGGATGATACCGGAGATGATGACCAGTACGATACCCATGACATAGGCGAAAACTGCCACCCAGACACTTCCTGCAAGTGCTCCGGCGATAGCGGAGATGACAGGCAGTTTGGCACCGCAGGGCATGAAAGTACACGTCATTGCCGTGATACGGCGGTCAGCCTCGGATTCAATGGTCCTTGTGGACATGACTCCGGGGACACCACATCCGGTACTGACGATAAGGGGGATGAAGGATTTTCCTGAGAGGTTGAAGTATCTGAAGATACGGTCCATGACGAAAGCGACACGGGCCATGTAACCAATCTCCTCAAGGATGACGAGACATGTGAAAAGGACTATCATCTGGGGGAGGAAACCGATAACGGCTCCAACTCCGGATAGGATACCGTCACATAGCAATCCAGTAAGGGCATCGCTCACTCCGTTGTCTACGCACCATTCCTCTACTGCAGGTATGACTGTTTCACCAATGAAGTCATTCAACCAACCTGTAGCCCAGGCACCAGGTGATGTTCCAAGGTCACCGTCGTACATGGCGATGAAATACACTAAAGTGATGACTCCTATGAAGATTGGCAGACCGAGGATCCTGTTGGTAACTATCCTGTCGATACGGTCGGACAGTGTTCCCCTCTCGTCCCTCGGAGCTTTCGTATAGGCACTACCTACGATCTCCGAGATCTTGGTATATCTGCTGTCTGCAATGATTGAATCGGCATCGTCGTCAAACGACTTTTCAAGGTCCTCTATCACAGATGATATGGACTGCCTCGATCCTGGAGCGAGTTCCTCGATCGCAGAATCCCCTTCGATCAGCTTGAAAGCGTAGAATCTCGAGCAATCTACTGGAATCTTGGATTGGAGGGCCTTTGTGGCCTCAGATACGGCATGTTCTATCCTGTCATCATATCTGATAATCTTCGGCTCTTTCTTTTGTGATGCCGCTTCTTCGACTTTGTTTATGAGCTCGTCTATGTTCCTCTTCTCCTTGGCGGAAATAGGAACGACGGGTACCCCCAACCCTTCTGATAGTTTTTCCACATCGATACTGTCATTCTGCTTCTCGATCTCGTCCATCATGTTCAGTGCGATGACCAGAGGTCTGTCCATGTCGATCAGCTGTAGTGTCAGGAACAGGTTCCTCTCAAGGTTGGTGGCATCCACGATGTTGATGATCGCATCAGGGTTCTCATTGACTATGAAGTTCCTTGACACGATCTCCTCGGGCGAATAGGGGGAGAGCGAGTAGATTCCGGGAAGGTCGACCAAGTGCGCATCGGTCCCTTTGATCTTTCCCACTTTCTTGTCTATGGTTACACCAGGCCAGTTACCGACACGCTGAGAAGCACCCGTCAAAGCGTTGAACAGGGTGGTCTTACCGCAATTCGGGTTTCCGGCTAATGCTATTGTAAAACTCATTTCATTCCTCCAAAAGTTGCGATAGATGCTCATTCGAGCTCTATCAGCTCCGCATATTCCTTCCTGAGGCTGAGTTCATAACCGCGAACAGTGATCTCAACGGGATCTCCGAGCGGGGCCACTTTGCGAACATAGATCTCGACACCTTTGGTGATGCCCATATCCATGATGTGCCTCTTCAGGACGCCATCGCCGTTAAGTTTCTTCACTTTGACAGTGGAACCAACGGCAGTATCTTTCAATGTGCTCATTCTATCATATCCGTTAGATCGAGACGCTTAACGCCGCAATCTATATGTCCTGAGGTCGCGCCAGACAATCTGGCGCATTATCTGCCGCCAATAAGGTGGGGGGAGCCGCAGATGCTCAGATTCTTAATATTTAGGTATATCTAAATTATATTTATAAATTTAGGGAAGACTAAGAATTTACAAAAATTGACTATCGGTAACTGGGCTTTGAGGAAACCCTCGGTTTCCTCTATGTGATCGCAGATCCCTCTGCTCTCCATCCATCAGCTCGGAGACTGAACACCTTGCATGCCCAAGGTGAGGATGTTGCAGGCAGCGTTCTAGTCGCGGTCGACATCCAGACCGCAATGCGGACAGACATGCCTGCGGACCGAGAGGTCCTTGGGCACAAGCAATCCGCACTTGGAACACTGTTGGGACGTGTACGCCGGATCCACCTTCACCATCTGGATACCAGCCTCTGCCGCTTTGTATCCAAGTGTGAAGATGAACTTCCCCCAGTTCGCATCCCTGAAGGACTTCCTCATCCCTTTGGATCTGCTCTTGTCGGTAAGGTCCTTGATGCGGATGTCCTCCGTCACTATCATATCATGATTCTCCAGAAGGCCGTTCACGACCTCGTGGATATATCCCTTGTTGACGTTGTTCAGTCTCTCGAAGGCATGGAACAGCCTCTGGCGGTATCTCTCCCTCTCTTTGGATCCTTTCTCGTATTTGGACATCTTCCTGAGGATCTTCGATACCTGTCTTTCCGCTTGTATGTAGTTCTTCCTGTTGGGATAGGTTGCACCATCCGATGTCACCACCATGTTCTTCAGACCGAGGTCTATGCCTATGGGCCTGGTCGGTTCGATGAGGGTCTGTACGGCCGTTCCGCCACCCTTGGAATCCATCTCGAACGTCAGCGCAGCCTCCCAGCGGTATTTGGGCCCCGCACCTTTTCTGATGACAGTGCACGTCTTCACGGTGCCGCCGATCTTGCGGTATCCCCTGATCCTCACATCCGTCTTCCATGGACTCAGCCTGATATGATTCGAAGACAGCTTGAATCCAAATTGCGGATAGGTGAACGAATCGTACCTCTTCCATGACTTGAATCTCGGGAAGCCCGCATGCTCGGGATCCTCCTTCACACGCCTGAAGAATCCGTCGAACGCCCTGCTCAAACGGACACAGACATCGTATAATACCTGGGAGTACACCATCTTCAGCTTCGGATCTGCCTTCTTCATGTCAGGCAGAAGTTTCTCCAAATCATAGGCGGACGGATGCTTCCCGCCGTCCTTATGAATCTGTATGCAGTGTTCAAGGAGGTTGTTGTACAGATCATGGCAGACATCCAGACAATCGTTAAGCTGGCGCTCCTGCTCTCTGTTGGGATATAATCTTACGACCAAGGTCCTCATCGTCCTGTCCATGGAATGCCTCCATGGAACACACCGTATGGTTACTATATTAAGTTAAGACAGGGGTCCCCGAAAGTGCAATCCAAAACACCCCTACCCAGACATCTCCCTTCCACTTTCGGTTCTGTGTCTAAGGTTCCTAGATAATTCTGTTGAGTCATCAATTCTGACACTAAACCGAGGGTTTCCTCAATGCAGGAAACTGGCAAAGATAAAGAATCGATCATTCCTTCTTGGAATCATCCTCTATAGTCACATTGGGTCCGGAACATCCAGTGCAGTTGCTGCATGACCTTTCACAACTGCAACCGTTCTTTCCCCTGCGTCTGCTTCTGATCAAGAAAACTATGGCGTTGATGACCAATAACGCTACCACTGCGATTATGATCAATTCATATACGTTCATGCATCGACCTCCCTTCTCTGTCTGAACGGATCCTTGGACAACAAAACGTAGACCAGGGCGACAACACTCAATACGGCCAATACGTATGAGAACCAGTCGATGTCCACCCCGAGAATCGTTCCGTATACCACAAAGACAATCAATGCGATAAGATAAGAAACCGTGCATTGATAGAGCACTCCAAGTCCGGTGGCCTTCCATGTACCGAGTTCTCTGTGTATGGCGCCTATCGCGGCAACGCACGGTGCGCAGAATATGTTGAAGCTGAAGAATGAGAGGATTGCCGCTTGGTTTCCGAGCATGGCCGCAAGCGCCTCTGACACGGATGTTACTGAAGCCTCAGAATCGCCTACAAGAAGCACTCCTAATGTGGCGACAATGTTCTCCTTTGCCATCAGTCCGGTTACGGTGGATGCTGCGAGCTCCCAGTTGTCACCCCATCCTAGCGGAACGAAGATGTATGCAAGGTAGTTTCCAATGGTGGCGAGGATGGATTCATTCATCAATTCGTCCGAATCCAGATAATCGAATGTGAAGTTGAAGTGGCAGAGGAACCAGACGATAACGGATGCAAGGAGGACAACAGTGAATGCCTTCTTCACGAATGACCAGCATCTGTCAAAGATTCCTTTGAGGACACCGTACAGCTTAGGTACATGATATGGCGGGAGTTCCATTATGAACGGTGCTGGATTGCCGGACAGTTTTTGGAATTTCTTCAGGACGATACCGGACAGGATCACAAGCATGATCCCCATGAAGTATGCGTAGACTGCCACCCACATGTTCCCGGCCATGGCTCCTGCGATTGCTGAGATGATGGGGAGTTTAGCGCTGCAGGGCATAAATGTCACCGTCATAGCGGTGATGCGGCGGTCCGATTCGCTCTCTATGGTCCTAGAGGACATAACGCCGGGTACTCCGCAGCCGGTACCAACAAGAAGAGGGATGAAGGATTTTCCTGAGAGGTTGAAGTATCTGAAGATACGGTCCATGACGAAAGCGACACGGGCCATATACCCGATTTCTTCCAAGATGATCAGGCACGTGAACATGATAGCGATTTGTGGCAAGAATCCAAGGACAGCACCTACTCCGGCCATTATTCCGTCCGTCAGTATGCCTGTGGTAATCTCACTCACGTCATTGCTCAGACACCAGTCGGCGACATCCTCCCTGAAAGAGTCGAACCAGTCATTCAACGCCCCGGTGGCCCAAGCACCTGGTGATGTCATCAGCGGACCGTCGTAGAGTGCTACGAAATAAACGATAGCGATAATGACAATGAAAATTGGGATGCCGACGATTTTATGAGTGACTATTCTGTCGATACGGTCGGATAGGGTTCCGCGTTCGTCGCGCGGAGCTTTGGTAATCGCCTTGTGGACGATCTCTACGATTTTGGTGTATCTGCAGTCTGCAATTATGGAATCCGCTAGGTCATCATGCTCTTTCTCCAGAGCACATATTTCCTCTTTGATCTCGTCTCTGGCGCCTGGGAATTCCTTATTGACAAGAGGGTCCCCGTCGATCAATTTGAACGCATAGAATCTGATGTTCTCTGTCGGGACCTTGCCTTCGAGTGCTTTTTCAGCAGCCTTCACTGTTTTTTCCACAGAAACGTCATATACGATTTCCGGGGGACACTCTCTCTTTTCAGCAACTTCGATAATCTTCTCAACAAGTTTGTCGATGTTATCTTTCTTTGCTGCGGAGATAGGGATGACTGGAATGCCGATCGAATCTGAGATGAAGCTGACGTCGATGTGGTCGCCCCGTTTCTCAACTTCATCCATCATGTTCATGGCCAATACCATCGGTATGCCCATGTCTATGATCTGCATGGTCAGGTACAGGTTCCTCTCAAGGTTTGTTGCATCGACGATGTTTATGATGGCATCCGGTTTTTCATGGACGATATAATCCCTGGAAACAATTTCCTCGGGTGAATATGGCGATAGAGAGTATATCCCGGGAAGGTCAACCAACTCAGCATCGGTCCCTCTGATCTTTCCGACTTTTCTGTCAATCGTTACGCCAGGCCAGTTTCCTACGCGCTGAGATGACCCTGTCAATGCATTGAAAAGTGTGGTTTTTCCGCAGTTTGGATTACCCGCCAGTGCGATAGTCAGTGTCATTCAGAGCCCTCATTCAAAGTCACTCGACTTCGATGAGCTCGGCATCGGCTTTCCTGAGCGTGAGTTGGTACCCGCGCACAGTTATTTCGATGGGATCTCCCAAAGGGGCAACTTTTCTTATTTCGATACTTACGCCCTTGGTGATGCCCATATCCATAATATGTCTTCTTACAGCTCCTTCCCCGTAAAGCTTCTTTACTTTGGCAGTTCCGCCTATAGGGATGTCACTGAGGGTCTTCATGGCGATCTCTCATTGGGTGACCATGATCTTCATGGCCATACCGTCATCGATAGCTATTCTCGAACCTCTTATTTCAAGTATGCGGCCAGAGTTGTCACGATTAACTATCTTAACAGGCGTTCCAGGAATGAATCCCAGACCCTCAAGGAAGCTTTTGACTTCCTTTTTACCCGAGATCTTCACAACCTTCCCCGATTCCCCACTCTTAAGAAATGAAATAGGAACCAAAGGTCCGCTGGTGTTTTCACTAACAGAGTTGAAACCTGCGGATTGTGTGACCTCCATGTTCATGTTTAAGGCTATCCTAAACTATGTATTTAAGGTTGCCTAATAATTGTTAGCAGTTGTTTATAACAGATGTATGGGAAATATTGCCGGAGGCGCCCTACCGCCTCCGGCCGAGGTTACTAATTTTGTACTAGGAACCAACAGAACCAATTGATTATCGGCTACATCCTACAGAGGTTGGCGGTTCTTTTGTTTCCTAATGCCCTAAGACGTTTGAAGGTCCGGAGATCCCCCGATCCCCGGATAGTGGTACTAAACAGTTTATCGGAATCAGCATTGACGCCGATTCCGTTTCTGACCGATGATGTATTGCATCATTCGTTCACAGATTTAGGAATGACTAAATTATATTTAAACATTTAGGCACTCCTAAGAATTTTATCAATTAGGGTCCTAACAGTGACTAATATTATCTACGCACAATGATTGGCACCACTCATGTTGACTGACATCGAGATTGCGTACGAGGCAAATCCGAAACCTATCAAAGAGATTGCTGCCAAACTCGGGCTTACAGAGGATGACATCAGTCCCTACGGAAAGTACATCGCGAAGGTACCTATCGAGAACCTTGAGAGGCTCAAGGACAAACAGGACGGTAAGCTCATCATGGTCACTGCCATCACACCTACACCTGCTGGTGAGGGAAAGACCGTCACGTCTATCGGACTCATGGAAGGTCTCGGAGCACTGGGAAAGAATGTCGTCGGTGCGTTGAGGGAACCCTCTCTCGGACCAACTTTCGGTATCAAGGGAGGAGCGACCGGAGGAGGATATGCCCAGGTCTATCCCATGTGGGATATCGATCTCCATTTCACAGGCGACATCCATGCCGTCGCCGCCGCACACAATCTGCTGTCCGCTATCGTTGACAACGAACTCGTCAGGGACAACCCATACAACATCGATCCCGCCCGCGTCGTCTGGAGAAAGACCGTCGACATGAACGTCCGTGAACTGAGGAACATCGTGACCGGACTCGGAAAAGACAAGATCAAAGGAGGTGTGCCTCATGAATCTGGATTCATCATCACATCCGCTTCCGAGATAGCTGCCATCCTCTGTCTCGCTAAGGATCGTGCAGACCTCAGGGCAAGGCTCGAGAGAATCGTCGTTGCATACACTTATGACAACAAACCTGTCACCGTCAAGGACCTCAAATGCGTCGGAGCCATGATGGTCCTTTTGAAGGACGCCATCAACCCCAACCTTGTTCAGACACTGGAAGGACAACCCGTCTTCGTTCACGGATTCCCGTTCGCAAACATCGCCCACGGAAATAACTCCATAATTGCGACCAAGACTGCACTGAAACTCGCAGACTACGTTGTAACGGAATCCGGTTTCGCTTCCGATCTGGGAGGAGAGAAGTTTATGGACATCGTATGCAGGGAATCTGGTCTCAGGCCTTCATGCGTTGTCATAGTCGCCACAGTCAAAGCGCTCATGACTCACGGAGGAGGAGTTTTGGAGGATGAGTCGACACTCACCATCGAAGCCCTCGAGAAAGGTATGTGCAACCTTGACAAGCACATCCAGAACATGAGTTCATACGGAGTGCCTGTTGTCGTAGGAATCAACCACTTCGCTCAGGATACGCAGGAGCAGATGGATTACATCCGCGATCACTGCATGAAGTTGGGTGTTCCCGTAGCATTCAATGACGGTTTCATGAAGGGAGGAGAGGGCTCCAAGGCTCTCGCCCAGACTGTCGTTGATACCATCGACAGTGCGAAGACTGACTTCAAGTTCCTCTATGACCTGGATCAGCCTATCAAAAACAAGATCGAGATCATTGCGAAGAGCATCTACGGAGCCGACGGAGTCACATACGATCCGCTCGTGGACAAGAGAATAGAAGGCTACGAGAAGGATGGATTCGGAAAGCTCCCTATCTGTATCGCCAAGACACAGGCCTCTCTGTCTGATGTCTCGACTCTGAAGGGTGTGCCTAAGGGATGGAAGCTGCATGTCAGAGAGATCAACATCTCCGCTGGAGCAGGATTCATAGTTCCCGAATGCGGTACGCTGACCCTGATGCCCGGTCTTCCCAAGGTACCTGCAGCCATGAGAATGGATCTGAAGGACGACGGAAAGATCGTCGGACTGAAGTGAAACAATTCAGGAGGGTACGGCCCTCCTCTTCTTTTCTTGGTAATAATCATCTGTTGCTGTCGGCCATGTCGTACCAGCGGTCAGCCTCGTCATTATTCTGAGGTACCCCGTCACCGGTCCTGTACATGTTACCGAGAAGCACCTGAGCCCCTTGATGCCCGTTGAGAGCAGCCGTCATCAGCCATCTTACGGCCATAGGTATGTCCTCTTTGACCCCGGCTCCGGTCTTGTAGTATTGTCCAAGAACGAACTGTGCTTCCACATGGCCGTGTTCCGCGGCCTGTTTCATCCAGCTTGCCGATACTTCCAAGTCGCGAGGGATCTCATCATTCTTGAAATGAAGAAGCCCAAGTTCATACTCTGCGCGCACATCGCCTCTTCCGGCAGCCATAAGGAAGTATTCCTTTGCCTTCTGCGAATCGCGATCCACACTTAGGCCTTTGAGATAAATCATACCAAGATAGTATGCGCATCCAGGATGTCCGCCTTCGAAGCCCTTCTCGAACCAAGCGCAGGCAGATTCATAATTCTTCGGGACTCCCTGTCCGCGAGCATACATGAGTCCGAGGTAGTAATCCGCTTCTGCACTGTCCTTCTTGGACTCGCGCATCAGGATGTTATAAGCGTCCAAATAGCCCGATTCGGTATTGTTACGTATGATGAATTTTGCCTTCTCGAGAGGCTCCATCATATCCGAACCGGAGTACATATTGTAGAAATATCGCATCATGGATAAAAGCGTTCTAGACTTTTGTCCGATAACATACTATTTTCATGTAGCCCTTATTGAAACAATCGCTTATCCGTGGCATCGATAAAAACCGTCATATATCGCTCGTGAATAACAGGAAGACGGTCAGCTATATGGTATCGCAACCTTTCTTAT
>SUST01000010.1 GCA_015063285.1 Thermoplasmata archaeon | reverse complement strand
CTGTGCCGCTTGGATTGCTTTCTCGTCAACCATTGTTATCGTGCGTGTGATTGTAATCCACGATAAAAAGGGATGGTCTCAACAATTATTCGTCAATCAGCGAATATCGATAGATTAAAATGACGATGAAATAGGAAAAATCATACAGATCAACCGACATACGTCAAAAAATTTTCTTATATTATAGGGTAGTCACATGCCGCATGATATTTGACCGCTTAGCTGATGGTATTCAGAATCATGCTAAGGTCATCGTCATCGTCTGGGCAATCATCCTCTGTTTCGCCGGATATTTCGCTATCCAGTCCGGAGAGGTCATGAGCTATGACATGAACGATATGGCCCCTACGGATTCTGAATCCATCAAAGGAATTCAGGTGATGACCCAATATTTTCCGTCATCTTCTGTGAACGAGACCCTTACACCCATCCTCGTGATTTATCTGGAGGATGAAGGTGAGTTGGCCGCATCGTTGCAATTCATACAAGCATTGAACGATGCTGCCTCTACCCAGGAAAAAATCAATGGTGTCGTTCCGATGGACCCGATGTTCGGTCCGGACGGCGACGGAATTCTAATGGCCTATGTGATGGTCGACAGCGAGATTAATACAGAAGTCGTCGATATGACTCCTGATATCCGTTCCTTCATAGCAACGGTCAAGGAAACTACTGGATTCACAGGCAGCACCTATCTGACCGGTTCTCCAGCCATAGGTTACGATATGGAGCATGATGCTCTCGAGGACGTCTCCAAGATCGATCCGTTCACCATTCTCATGATCCTTGTTTTGGTCGGTCTGTTCTTCAGATCGTTCATAACTTCTGCTACACCGCCTCTCACGATCGGTGTGGCCTTCGTCGCCACAATGGCCCTGATCTTCTTCATAGGGCACTTCCTGAACATTTTCTTCATCACCAACATGATGATCCTGGTGTCCATGATGGGTGCAGGATGTGACTATTGTATCTTCATAATCGCCCGTTACAGGGAGGAGATGCGTTCAGGCAAGTCGCATCACGATGCACTCCACAGTGCGATCGTATGGGCAGGAGAGTCGATTACGATCTCCGGAGTATCGGTCATGATCGGATTCGGAGCATTGTCCGTTTGTAGTTATTCGATGATATCCACTATGGGAATCTGTCTCGCATTGGGTATCCTTATGGCGCTTTTGGCTGCACTCACTCTAATTCCGTCGATCCTGCAGATCGTCGGCGACAGGATATTCTGGCCAACTCCGATGAAGGAATACAAGGAGGGCGGAAAAGCAACCAAGGGATGGTATGCCTGGTTCGGACGTCTCGGTGACAGGTACTTCCACGCATCCGCGGAGTTCTCCATCAAGCATGCTAAAGCCATCGCTATTGTGGCGATTCTTGTTTCTGCACCGGCCGCATACGTCGTGGTGAACAATGAAGATTCCTACGATATGATCACCGCCATGCTCAGCGGAGAGTCTGGGGATGGAATGCAATACGTCGCAGAGTATGCCGACCAAGGTATGGTCATGCCCAATTACTCCATCATAGAGTATAAGGACCCCATCGCTACCGTCAATGTTTCCGAAGGCAAACAGTTCGGATCATTGCACTGGACAGACAATTGGCATAATATACAACCAGATTTGGACGCTTTGTGCAAGTATCTTGAGGATACGGATGAGAACATAGCATCGGCAGATGGAGCGTTCCTCTGGGATGACATGTTGGCGGAGATCGAGGAAGCGGGCATCACAGATACGGATGCCAAGATCCAATACATCAGAGATAATGTATCGGCAAAGACTGGCCTCGTGTTCAATATGATGCTAGAACAGTTGACCAGCACGCCCATGATGAAGGTCGAATACATCTTCGAAGGACCTGCAGCTCTTATGGACGGTATCTTCGCCAGCCCTACTATAGGTCTTACCATTGATTGGGAAGCAGAGGTGGAGGCGGCAAAGGCCGCTAGCCTCACAGATCCAAAGGCAATGGTGGACTTCGTGGTGGCCGATCTGGAGGACAAGTACCCCGATCAGAAGATGATAATAGAGGTCACAATCAATTTCGGCGTCAGGAACGTCATGGACGATGACATACTCGTGAACGATACTTTCACACCCATGGTCGATTACATCATGAACGTCTTCCCGTCCACGGTAGGGGGAGACTATGTAGTAGATGGTGAACCCACCTCCGGAAACGTCACATTCATCACGATCCTGACGGCAACCACCGAGCCTGCCATGTCGCCTAGGTCCATGGACTCCATCGAATTGATCGAAGAGACCATGGTGAAGTACGTCGCCGATCATGCGGATGTGGTGGTCCAGAAATGGGACACCGGAACCGCTGTGGTCATGTTCGAGGTATCCGAGCAGGTTAAGGAGCAGTTCACCATGATAGAGGTCCTCGTGATAATCCTGATCATCCTGATGCTCTTGGTGGTCATGAGGTCCTACCTGATCCCGCTGAGGTCCGTGCTGACCATCATGATGTCAATCGCATGGACCCTCGCCGTCCTGCACCTGGTGTTCGTGGACCTTATGGGACAGGAGGTCCTCTGGATGATCCCCATCATCCTTCTGGTCATCTGCCTCGGATTGGGAATGGATTACGACATCCTTCTGACTACCCGTATCAAGGAGAACGTCAGGGGCCATGGTATGTCCAACGACGACGCCATACGCCATGCTGTCACCCATACGGGTTCGGTCATCACAATCTGCGGACTGATCATGGGTGGTGCCTTCGGTACCCTTATGATCTCTGGAATGACCCTGCTGCAGGAATTTGGATTCGCATTGTGCTTCGCGATCCTCGTGGACGCGTTGATCGTGCGTACCTACATCGTCCCTGCTATCATGCATCTCCTCGGAGATTGGAACTGGAAAGGTCCTGGCGTGAAGCTCGAGAAGAAGCAGTGAAACCGAGGGGTTCTCACCCCTCATCTTTACCTTTTAAACGCCTGTCCAAACATCTGACAGACACCTACTCATTTTTTATTTGATAATAAGGATAAGGCAGACAGGTGTATTGATTTGGATTTCATGGTTCTAATCGCCTTCATCCTATACTTCGCTTTAGTGTTGGGTGTCGGTTATTACTTCTATAAGAGATCCCACAGCATGGAGGATTACTTCCTCGGCGGACGTTCTATGAACCCTTACGTCACAGCTATGTCCGCACAGGCCTCTGATATGAGCAGCTGGCTGCTCATGGGTCTGCCCGGAGCGGTCCTGCTGTTGGGTATCGGAGAGGCATGGATCGGTATCGGACTCGCTATCGGTTCCTATCTCTCTTGGCTGCTTGTTGCGAAGAAACTGAGGATCCACTCCGAGGTTTCCGGAAACGCTCTTACCGTACCTGAGTTCTTCTCTAACCGTTTCAAGGATGAGAAAGGAGTTCTGAGGATTGTCGCCGCTGTGATCATCCTGTTCTTCTTCGTTATCTATGTTGCATCCGGTTTCAAGGGAAGCGGTGTGATCTTCACCACGATCTTCCCCGAGATAGGGCTCGAGGTCGCAATGGCGATCGGCGGAATAATCATCGTCGCATACACGTTCATGGGTGGATTCAAGGCGGTCGCGTGGACTGACTTCTTCCAGGCGATTCTGATGGTTGTCGCCATAGTCGTCGTTCCCCTTGCCACCGTCGGTAACACCACTGGCGGATGGGACGCCATCTCTGCCGGTCTGGATGATCTCGGCACCGAGTTCATGAATATCATGTACGACGGCGGAGAGCAGATGACATTCATTGGAATCCTCTCTCTGTTGGCGTGGGCCTTCGGTTACTTCGGAATGCCGCACATCATTGTCAGGTATATGGCCATACGCGATGCAAAGGAAGTTAAGGTCGCAAGGCGCGTATCCCTTATTTGGATCGTACTCGCATTGAGTTTTGCTATTCTTGTTGGAGTCGTTGGAAGGGGATATCTCATAGTCCAGTACGGAGGCATTCCAGATGATTTCAACGCAGAGCACATCTTCGTGTTCCTGAGCGGCGATCTGTTCCCTGCACTCATCGCAGGTATCATGTATGCGGCCATCATGGCGGCCATCATGTCCACAGCGGACTCTCAGCTGCTCGTTGCATCATCGTCTATCGTGAACGATATCCTCGGTAAGACCAAGTGGGCGGCGGCTCAGGAGAACATCGAGAACAAGCTCATGTGGATCTCCAGAGGAATTGTCATCGTCATTGCTATCGCGGCACTGCTCCTGGCGCTCTTCGGAGGCAGCAACATCATGGGTCTCGTGTCCTATGCATGGGCGGGATTCGGTGCGGCTTTCGGACCGTTGGTAATCCTGTCGCTGTATTGGAAGAGGATGAATTTCCAGGGTGCAGTCGCATCCATGGCGGTCGGTTTCGCGACCGTCATTCTTTGGAATACTTTCCTCGCCAGCTCCACTGGAATCTACGAACTGCTCCCCGGATTCATATTCGCGCTGATTGCGGGTGTGATTGTCTCTCTGGTGACTGCAGAGCCGCCTGAGGAGATTGTCCAGGACTTCGAGAAGGCTAAGACCCTCGAGCAGGAAGCCCACTAAACCTTTCAGCCGTCCTTCGGGACGGCATCTTTCTTATGAAACGCATAGCAGATTACGACACGATCCTCGAAACGTACGAGGATGAGATCACGCTCAAAGGCTCCCGCTTCATTGGTATCCTAATGCCTTGCAAGACGGAGGATGAGATCCCCGTCTGCTTGGAGAAGGTGTCGGAGAGATACCGTAACGCCACACACTACTGTTACGCGGCCGTATTCAACGGTTCCGAGAGGAAAGAGAAGTCAAGCGATAACGGTGAGCCCTCAGGTACCGCAGGGAAGCCGATACAGTTCATGTTGAAGGGCTCGGAGTTATCCGATATCATCTGCATTGTGGTGAGATACTTCGGAGGCACCCTGTTGGGCACAGGCGGATTGGTGCATGCCTATTCTGAAGCATCGAGGATTGTTCTCGATAAGGTGTCCAGACATACTCGCACCGCATGTGCTGTCTACCGTTTCACTCTCGATTACGGTTATTACAGCACGTTCGAGAGTAAATGTCGCGATCTCATGGCCAGGAATCCTCAATGTGATTACTCGGACAAGGTCAATGTGAAGGCGTGGATAAGGATTGACGATGATGAGGATTTCATCAGAAGAATAACCGATCTCACAGAAAGGCATGTGATGCTCAAGCAGTCTGATGATGAATACATCGAGGATGCTTTTGTTAGAAAGTGATGAAAAGAAGAGGCGGTTACGACCGCCTCAAGGGTTTCTCAACGGTAGTAGTCGTTGTTGTAATAGTCGTCGTACTCGTTCTTTCTGGACCTTCCCGGGAACCTGGGCTTCTTTGGAGGCTTGTTTGGGTTGTCGAAAAGGTTCATGAACTTCTCTGATGCCATGGGGTGGAACTCAAGGAATGCAACTCCTCCGCCCAATCCGAGGACGATTACCAAGAACAGTGCTACGAAGACGATGTCAAATCCAGCCGACGAAATGTACTCGCTGTCATGGAACATGTACATGAAGGTGGACATGTGCGGAGGTTCGAAGACCACTGCACTCTCATCTTCCTCTTCATCGGTTACGAACTTGTAGTTCCTAAGCAGCAATGCATCGCCGTCACCGTAGACCAATGCAACCTTCAGTTTTGCCGCATCCTCGCCCTCTGCGAGTTCATGTGGAATGGCGATCTTAGGTCCAGCTGAACCAAAACTGGTCGGGTTCTTCTGACCATCTTTTGTCATGGAGATCTCAAACACATAGCATTCTCCGAACTTGGGATAGGTCTCCGGAGGAATTTCGGTAAAGGTTATTCCTGCTGTTTTGCCCGAAGCGTCGATGTTGTCGATAGCGTCCTCGTCGAAGTAGATGGACCCATTGAGTGTTACGATGGCCATCTCCCTTCCTTTGGCTTTTTGGAGTGCATGTACGATGTCTGAGCTCATAGAAACTGATTCTTGGAATAGAGCAAGGACTGAAAATGAAGGGTAGAGTCCTTTAGCTGAAATCTCTTGGATCTTTACGATCAGAGCCTCAGGATTGAGAACGTTGCCAGAACCGTCTATGGTTCCCATTATGGTATATGTTTTCAATACAGTTATTGCACAAGAATCTGTGAAGTTACCTTCATCCGTTTTCACTGTTATGGTGGAAGTTCCCGGTGAAACCGCTTTTACATGACCTTTTTCATCCACTGTGGCGACTGAAGTGTTACTTGATGCCCATGTTACCTTTAGATTGGTAGCATCTTTTGGAGAGATTTCGTAAGTGAGTGTTTTTTCTTCATCAACTTCTAATTCTTCGGCTTCTTCTTTTAGATCTACTCCAGTAACCGCGACACGTTCTACTTTTATTGTACTGTTGGCCGTTTTCTTTTGGTCTTCAGTAGTTACTGTTATTGTTGCTGTACCCTCTTTATCTCCCGGGATTCCTTCCAGGACGATTGTAACTTTATTGCCAGATAGGGTCTGAGATACTTTTTTGATTAAGCCTGTGTTGTCAATCGAAACAGTGATGTTCTTATTTGTGGCATCCGCAGGAAGGATTGTAGCCGTCAGAGTGACCTGATGGCGCATTTTGACAGATGCTGTTGACGGATCAAGAGTTACGCTTGTGACGTGGATGTCCTTTACTTCTACTGTGATTTCATCAGTTTTCGATGCATCAGCAGAAGTGACCTTTATTTTAGTCGTCCCTTCTTTAAGAGCCTTGATTTTTCCATCGGTGATCGTTGCCACGGACGGTTCGCTGGAGGTCCAGGTCACATTTTTGTTATAAGCGTTAGTTGGCGTGAATTTTGCTTTCACAGTCTTTTCTGCTGCTGTATCAAGAGTTATTTTTTTGCCAGTTATTGACTGTCCGCTTTCGTTAACGATTTCGACACTTTTGACTCCCACTGTGACGTTTACTGTGAACGTTTTGGATGGTGGAGAAGTTGTCTTGTCATTCAATTGGACCTTGATTGTAGCTGTAATCTTGCCAGTACTGGATGAAATCGTTCCTGATGTGACGGTGATTGTTGACTTTTTGTCTGATGAGATGGGCGATGCATCTACAGAAACTGCGTTACTGCTGCTGGAAACTTCTACTGTGTAGCCGTCACCGACCTCACTAAATGTAGCTATTACGCTACTGTCAAAAGAATTGTCTTTCATGTCCACAACGCTTTTTGACAATGTTATTGATGCCTTAGCATCCACATCTTCTACACCAATAACTGTGAAGAGCGCAATTGAAGCTACGATCAAAACAACGACTAGAGCTGCAATTTTGGGGCCTTTGCGGTCGACAAAGCTCTTAGTTGTCGTTGTCGGTTTTTCTGACATGTATGGCGCTTATTACTAGGTATATTAAGGAATTTTCGGCCGTTGGCACATACTTTTTACAAATCACGGGCCAACTTTTTGTAGGAGCAATATCTATGGCCGTTTATGCTCATAAAAGCCCAGGCGATCACTAAGGCATTTGGACCACAGAAAGTCCTCAAGGACGTCAGTCTGCAGATCAACGAGGGCGACAGCATCGGACTCATAGGTGTGAACGGTGCCGGAAAGAGCACATTCCTGAAAATCATGCTCGGCGAGATGAAGCCCGATACCGGGGAGCTCATCCGCAACACTCACAGGATCGGTTATCTGGAGCAGTTTCCCGAATCCTCACATGAGTACACCGTCCGCGATGTTTTGGGAAGGCCATACGGCCACATAGAGAACATCAAGCGCCGTCTCAAGGAGATCGACGAGATCATGATGGCCGGAGGCGACATAGACTGGAATGCCCTGGCTGAGGAGAACGCGAATTTGGAATCCCAGCTGGCCAAGTGCGATATGGATGACGAGGACAACCAGAAGAGGGCTTTGGAGAAGGTCGGACTTTCTGATGAATTCATGGATAGGACCATGGACTCCCTCTCAGGAGGCGAGAGGGCGAAGGTCATGCTGTCCAGAATCGTTGTCCAGGCAGAGGAATGCGACCTGCTCGTGATGGACGAGCCCACATCGCATCTCGACATCGATACCGTCGAATGGCTAGAGGATTATCTTCTCGATTCCCACTGCGCAGTCCTGGTCATCAGTCATGACAGGTATTTCCTCGACAAGATTGCCACCAGGATGCTGGAGATCGAACACGGCAAGTCCAGGGAGTACAAGGGCAACTATTCCGATTTCATCATGAAGAAGATGCTCGACCTTGAGAGGATGCGCAAGGAATATCAGCACTACATGTCCGAGAAGAGGCATCAGGAGAGCATCGCCAAGCAGATGTACATCGACAATCCGTTCCTCACGGTCCACAAGACCCGTCAGAAGATGATCGACAAGATGGAGGAGAAGGAGAAGCCGGAGAAGATGGAGGAGATCACCGTCAGGATACAGGCGGCACACAAATCTGGAAAGAACGTCCTGATGACCAAGGATCTCTCCGTAGATTATTCGGGGAAGATGATTCTGGAGCATGTTGACCTGGATGTCCACAAGGGTGATAAGATCGGCATATTCGGTGCGAACGGACAGGGCAAGTCCACGCTCCTGAAGGCTATTCTCGAGGAGATCCCTTCCAAAGGAGAGCTTTGGATGGCCCCCGGTGCGAAGATCGGTTACTATTCTCAGAACCATGAAGGGTTGGACCTGAAGCTGTCAGCAGAGGAGCAGATCCTCACCGTAATAGGAAAGGAGCGCAGGGGCGAGGCTAGACAGATGCTCGCCAGATTCCTGCTGTTCGGAGAGGATGTGGAACGTCCGATGTCCACCTTGTCGGGAGGACAGAGAGCCCGTGTGGCGATGTGTCTGCTCCTGTTGGATGAGACCAACTTATTGATCCTGGACGAGCCTACGAACTATCTGGACATTCCCGCGAAGCATGCCATCGAGGAAGCTTTGGTGGAATACGACGGGACTGTCATAACCGTTACCCACGACAGATATTATCTGGACACAGTATGCACCAAGATGATTGAGGTCAAGAACCACAGGGCGATATGCTTCTCAGGAACATATTCCGAGATGAAAGGCAGGAAGAACACTAAGGAGATTGTCATGGATGCTGATGAGTACCGTGTACTGGCGCCATTCACCAATTGGGTGACGGGCAAGAAGTATGTCAAAGGTGACCGCGTCCTCGTCGCACCTGCCGACCAGAAGAGCTTCCAGTGGGCCATGGATCAGGGCAAACTGAAGAAGACCGGCGGACGCCAGCGCAAGAAGGTCAATGTACTGGATGCGCCCAAACAGGGTTCTTGAGGTACAATCGTCTGATAGTTTTCACAAAATTTCTTGAAAAGATTGTCATCTTGGGATGAATGACCTCAATTACAAATCCGTTTGTAAAGGGAGTGAGGCCGCCCAAATGGGCGACCATATTATGATCACTCGTTTGCCATCCTTCTCAGCACATACTGAAGGATGCCGCCGTTGGCAATGTATTCGACTTCTGCGGGTACGTCCACTCTGCAGATGGTCTTGAACTCGAGTTTCTTGCCGTCCTTGTAGGCCGTGACGTATATCTCGCCCTTAGGCTCGAGATCTGACAGGTCGATATCGAATGTCTCTGTTCCGTCGAGCTGGAGAGTCTCGCAGTTCTGTCCCGGGAGGAACTGGAGGGGAACGATTCCCATTCCTACAAGGTTCGATCTGTGGATCCTCTCGAAGGATTCTGCGATGACTGCTCTGATTCCAAGGAGGAACGGCCCCTTTGCCGCCCAATCCCTCGAGCTTCCGGTTCCGTACTCTTTTCCGGCCAGGACGATCAGGGGGGTCATGTCCTCTTCGTACTTCTGAGAGGTCTCGAAGATAGTGCCCACCGATCCGTCGGGCATGTACTTGGATTGGCTCCCTTCGCTGCCGGGGACCAGCTGGTTCCTGAGCCTGATGTTGGCAAAGGTGCCCCTGACCATGACCTCATGGTTGGCCCTTCTCGATCCGTAGGAGTTGAAATCCTCCTTCTTCACGCCTTTGGACAGCAGGTATCTTCCGGCGTCCGAATCCGCGGAGAATGCTCCGGCGGGAGAGATGTGGTCGGTCGTGATGGAGTCGCCTAGTTTGGCCAAAACCCTGGCCCTCTTGATGCTCTTGATCTCCGGTTCCTCGAATATCTCGTCGAAGAACGGGGGGTTCCTGATGTATGTGGACCCCTCGTCCCAGTTGAACAGAGGGGAGTCGCTGCACTGGACCGCATCCCATCTGGCGGATCCCTTGAAGATGTCGTTGTATTTCGCAATGTAGGTCTCCCTTGTGACGTACTTGTCCGTGATCTCCTGGATCTCCTCGTCGGAAGGCCAGATGTCCTTGAGGAACACCTCCTTGCCGTTGACGACGGCCAGAGGCTCTCTGTCCATGTCTATGTCGACCCTTCCGGCGATGGCGAATGCGACTACCAACGGAGGTGATGCGAGATAGTTCGCCTTGACCAAGGGGTGGATACGTCCTTCGAAGTTCCTGTTGCTCGAAGCGATGGCGGCGACTGCAAGGTCGTTAGCTCTGATCGAGTTGCTCACCTTCTCGGAGAGAGGTCCGCTGTTCCCGATGCAGGTCATGCATCCGTATCCGCAGACCTGGAAGCCCAGTTTCTCCATGTAGGGGAGCAGTCCCGAGTTCTTCAGATACTCGGTGACCACCCTGGATCCGGGTGCGAGGGAGGTCTTGACGTACTCCTTCGGTTTCAGTCCGAGCTCAGCTGCCTTCTTTGCCACCAATCCAGCTGCGATCATGACCGAGGGGTTGGCGGTGTTCGTACATGATGTGATGGAGGCGATGACGAGTGAACCGTCGCCGAGCTGGTCGGAGAAGGGCTTCCTCTGTTCCTCCACACCCAACGCTTTTAGCGTCTCTGCGAATTTCTCCTTCATCTCGGAGAGCAGGATCCTGTCCTGGGGCCTCTTGTGTCCCGCAAGGCATGGCTGAACGGTGGAGAGGTCGAGCTCGATGGTATCGGTGTACTCGGGTTCTCCGTCGTACCACATCGTCTGCTCTTTCATGTACTTCTCTATCGTATCGATGTGCTTCTCATCCCTTCCGCTGAGCCTGAGGTAATCGATCGTCTTCTCATCCACGGGGAAGAATCCCATGGTAGCCCCGTACTCGGGACCCATGTTTGCGATGGTAGCCCTGTCGGCGAGGCATAGATTCTTGTAACCGGGCCCGTAGAATTCCACGAACTTGCCGACAACGCCCTTCTTCCTGAGCATCTGGACCACAGTGAGGACAAGGTCCGTGGCGGTGATCCCGGGGCCGAGCTTGCCAGTGAGCTTGAATCCGATGACATCGGGCAGCTTCATGTAGCTGGGCTGGCCGACCATGACTGCTTCCGCCTCGATTCCGCCGACTCCCCATCCGACAACTCCGAGACCGTCGATCTGTGTTGTGTGGGAGTCCGTTCCGAAGCATGAATCAGGATATGCGATCTTTGCGCCGTCCTTCTCTTTGACATGGACGAGCGGTGAGAGGTATTCTAGGTTGACCTGATGGCAGATTCCGTTTCCGGGCGGTACCGCGCGGAAGTTCTTCAGGGATTTCTGGGCCCACTTGAAGAGTGCGTATCTCTCCTTGTTCCTCTGGAAGTCCAGCTGTTCGTTGAGCTCCTGAGCGTCGTCCCTTCCTGCGTAGTCTGTGTTGACCGAATGGTCGATGACAAGGTCCACAGGGATCATGGGGTTGATGAGTTCAGGGTCTTTGCCCATGCTCTCAACGGCATTCCTCATTGAGGCCAGATCCGTAATGGCAGCTCCTCCGGTGAGGTCCTGCAAGAGTACCCTAGCGGGAATCCAAGGGATATCCCTGTCGGTATTCTTCTCCGGATTCCATGAAGCGGCGGTGAGAACATCTTCATCGGTGATGACGTCACCATCCCTCTGCCTGAGCATCGATTCCACGATTACCTTGATTGAATACGGCATCTTGGAAAGGTCCTTGATGATGCCTTTGGCCTCTAATTCCCTGAGACTGTAGATCCCGAGTTCGCCTTCCTCGGTCTTGATCGTCTTCCTGCATTCTCCGATTTCGGTCATGCCTTTACCTCTTGCGCTCCCTATAATTCTATTATAAATAAAGGGAACGAGGGGTGTGTATCGTCGATTGACGAATCGAATATACGTCATCATTATATATCGACCCTGGCTACCTATGCTCATGGTTGAAGAATTCAAACAGAAGATAGCGGGAGAGATCACGCTGTCTCCTGACCCCGGGAAGACCATCAGGAAATGGAGGGAGGAATTCGGTCTGTCGCAGCACCAGCTGGCGGACAGTATGGGTATCTCTCACTCCGTTGTGAGCGACTATGAATCCGGAAGGAGGAAATCCCCCGGTGTCGCAGTCATCAAGAAGATGGTGGAATCGTTCATCAAATTGGATGAGGAGAGAGGGTCTCCGGTTGTTTCGAAGTACATACCCGAATACAAGCTGGACTGCATCCTCGCATCCGATGAGTTCCCGGTCGGAGTAGATATGAAGACCTTCATCTCCAGCATCGGAGGCAAGGATCTGAATATGGATCAGGTCCCTTCCAAGGTAGTCTACGGATACACAATAGTGGACTCGGTGAAGGCCATTCTCAGTTTGGGTTCTGAAGATTATATGAAGATGTACGGATGGAACATCGAAAGGGCACTGATATTCACGAATGTCCATTTCGGCCGTTCACCGATGATAGCTATCCGCGCCCACCCGCTCACTCCTGCGGTGGTCGTTTACCTTAAACCAGATGCCGTTGACCCGTTAGCGGTCAAACTGGCCCGTTTGGAGAAGATCCCCCTGGTCACTACGGACCTGGAGGTACCCGCTTTAGTAGAGAGACTTACAGCGCTCAAAGAGGTTGAGAACTGATGGATGTAGGAATTGTGAGTTATGGAGCATATGTCCCCAGATACAGAATCAAACCCGAGGAGATCGGAAGGATCTGGGGAGTGGACGGAAAAGGGATGGGAAAGGGTCTGATGATCAATCAGAAGTCCGTACCATCTCCAGATGAGGATGTCGTCACCATCGCCACGGAAGCGGCGAGGAACATGATGGCGAGGGTCCCCGAGGTAGATCCAAGGGATATCGGAGCGATGTATGTCGGTTCCGAATCGCATCCTTACGCAGTCAAACCGACATCCACGATCGTTGCAGAGGCAATAGAGGCGACACCCAACATGACCGCCGCTGACATGGAATTCGCATGCAAGGCGGGTACAGCAGGCATCCAGGTCTGCATGGGATTGGTAGGATCGGGAATGATCAGATACGGTGTCGCAATCGGAGCCGACACCTCCCAGGGAGCCCCAGGAGATGCACTCGAATACTCTGCTTCGGCAGGAGGTGCCGCATACCTGATCGGAACTGAGAAGATCATCGCTAAGATCAACAAGACACTCAGTTTCACCACGGATACACCTGACTTCTGGAGGAGAGAGGGACAGCCCTATCCCAAGCACGGAGGAAGGTTCACGGGAGAGCCTGCGTATTTCAGGCACATCACATCGGCAGCCAAGATGATGCTCGAAGCGATGGGAACGAAACCTGAGGATTACACATACGCCGTCTTCCACCAGCCTAACGGAAAGTTCCCCACGAGGGTCGCAGCACAGCTCGGATTCACCCCCGAGCAGATCCAGTACGGACTGCTCACCCCTGAGATCGGAAACACATACAGCGGAGCCGTCCCCTTAGGACTCGCCAATGTGTTGGACCATGCCAAGCCCGGAGACAGGATCTTCGTAACATCCTACGGATCCGGAGCCGGAAGCGATTCGTTCGACATAACAGTCACAGATGAGATAACTAATTACAAGAGGGACAAGGCACCGGTTCTGGAGAAGATCCTTGCTGACCCGATCTACCTAGATTACGGAACGTATGCCAAGTTCAAGGGCAAGATCGTCATGCCGGAGTGATATCATGAGGGAAGTAGCAATCATTGGAGTAGGAATCACCAAGTTCGGTGAGCTTTGGAACAAATCCTTCAGGGCGCTCGGTATCGAGGCAGGTGCGAAGGCAATCGAGGACGCCAATCTCTCCGGAAGCGAGATCGATGGTGTGTTCATCGGAAACCTCTCCGCAGGACGTTTCATCAACCAGCAGCACATAGATGCGCTGGTTGCAGATTATACCGGAATGGCAACCAGGCATATACCCGCAACAAGGGTGGAGGCCGGAGGAGCTTCCGGAGGAGTCGCATTCAGGCAGGGAGTCATGGCCGTGGCATCCGGAATGCACGACATCGTAATGGTCGGAGGAGCGGAGAAGATGACGGATCTCGACGATGCATCCATCAATTCTGTCATGGACGCGACCGCAGATTCCGAATGGGAGGCCGAGATGGGAGCGACATTCGCATCCCTTCACGCCATGATAGCCCAGAGGATGATCTATGAGGGCACAGCGACACGCGAGGAAATCGCGTCCGTAGCTGTGAACAGTCACTTCCACGGAGCATTCAACCCCAACGCACAGTTCAAGAAGGCGGTCCCTATCGAGACCGTTCTGAGGTCAGGTCCTGTAGCGACACCCTTGGGAATGTTCGATACCGCACCTATCTCGGATGGAGCCGCATCCGTCGTTCTCTGTCCCTTGGAGGATGCCAAGAAGTACACCGATAAATACGTTAAAGTCGCGGCATCCGCTCAGGCCAGCGATACTCTGGCGCTCTTCCAGAGACCTGACATCACATCCTATGGTGCTACCGTGGCCGCATCTCAGAAGGCTTACGAGCTGGCGGGCATCACCGCTGCAGACATCAACGTCGCAGAGGTCCACGATGTCTATTCAGTCGGAGGAATTATGGCCCTTCAGGACCTTGGATTCTATAAGAAGGGAGAGGCCGGAAAGGCGATGCTCGAAGGCCAATGCCACTTCGATTCCGGAAAGGTCGCGATCAACACCTCCGGAGGACTGAAGGCACGCGGACATCCCATCGGAGCCACTGGTGTGGCGCAGATCGTAGAGATCGCCCACCAGCTCAGGGGAACCGCAGATAACAGGCAGGTCAAGGACGCGAAGTACGGTCTTGCACAGAACGTCGGAGGAACCGGTTCTGCTGTTACCGTCAGTATCCTGGAGGCGATCTGATGGCCGGAGTAGCAAGAGAGTGGAGGGAGATCCCCGGAAGGTACAACCTGAAGGGAACGAAGTGCGGTAACTGCGGAAAGATCTTCTTCCCCGCACGCAGCTTCTGTCCCAACTGCCGCAGGGCCAGCATGGGCAAGATGGAAGAGTACGATATCTGCAGGACCGGAAAGGTATTCTCATTCTCTATAGTCCACGAGGCTCCTGAGTCCAACAACCTTCAGAAGCCCTATGCGGTCGCAATGGTGCAGACCGACGACGGAGTGATGATCACCGCCCAGCTTGTGGATGTCGAATTCGACAAGGTCCAGATCGGAATGCCCGTTCGCGCTGTGCTCAGGAAGCTGAGCACCGACGGCGAGTCAGGTGTCATCCGCTATGGATACAAATTCGTCCCGAACGAGTGAGATTCCTTAGGAGGGGGAGACCCCTCCATCTTATTTTACACCTAAGTACGGCATCAGCCCATTCATTGGATCAGACTTTCAGAAGTTCCACCATGGCGACATTCTCAAGTGCCTGATCCTCATAGGAAACAGGTCCTTTGACAAGGCCTAGCTTCTGTGCCTTGGTATCCGTGGCCTCGATGAGCGAATCATCCTGGACCATTTTGATGGAATCCAGTTTGGGATCGTCGATGTCCAGGAGGATGGCCACGTATTCGTTTCTTCCATCCTTCGGTTTCATCTTTGACAGTGCTTTGGAAATCTGCCTTTCCCATGCGGCGTACAGAATGATCTCGGTAAGGAGCGTCTTGGAGCGATTCGTTCCTTCCGAAAATGATCTCTCAGCGTGTCTGGCCGCTGACAGAAGATGATCCTTCCCAGCCACCATATCTGGATCTAGCAGGACAACATCCCCTCCCATGGAGGTGAAGTGCTTCACTATGTCGTCGAAGCCGGCGTCTCCGCGCATGCCGATTACCTTGAAATCCATGTTCACCTCATTCACATGTCGGATATAACCGTCTTCCCTTCCGTATCGACGCTCTATTGCCCTTTCTATTTCGTCTAGAATGCTTCGCCACCCTTTATTTATAAGAAGAAGAATCACGCGAACATACGTGATGCTATGAGCGACGAATGGGTTAAAATTGCCGCACCAGCCACTTCAGCGAACATCGGAGCTGGCTTCGACACCTTCGGTATCGCATTGGAATCTCCCTGCGAGATCATCGAAGGCAGAAGGATCGAGTCCGGGATGAGGATCGTAGAGGTCAAAGGTCCCGGAGCGGAGATGATCCCCACAGACCCTGAGAAGAATTCCGTCACTATAGCAGCAAAAGAGTACCTAAAGCTCGCAGGGGAGGACTTCGGTATCGAGGTGAAGATCACCAAGGCCATCAGACCATGCAGCGGAATGGGTTCATCTGGGGCATCGGCCGGAGGAGGAGCATACCTCGCTCACGTCCTTGCAGGCGAGAAGCGTCCGATCAAGGACGTAATAATCGCAGCGGCAAAAGCGGAAGGTTCTACCTCAGGCGGTTTCCATGCGGACAACGTAGCTCCCTGCATCCTGGGTGGATTCACCATCATAAGGTCCAACGAACCCTTGGATGTTATGTCGGTCAAGCCTCCGGAGAATCTCGGAATCGTTGCCGCACTCCCTGATGTGATGGTCCCCACAAAGGAGGCCAGAGCAGTGCTTCCCAAAGAGGTATCGATAAAGGACATGGTATTCCACATCGGACACTCATCATCGCTTGTCTTCGGCATGATGTCCGGCGACATCGATCTGATCGGAAGATCCATCGCAGATGCGGTAATCGAACCCGCCAGGCAGAAACTCGTACCTCATATCAAGAAAGCAGAGGCTGCAGCTATGGCCAACGGTGCGATCTCATCTTGCATCGGCGGCTCTGGACCGTGCATATTATCACTTTACAACAAGGACAAGACCGACGGCAAGGCAATCGCTGAAGCCGTCGCGAAGGTCTATTCCGACAACGGAATGAAATGCGAAACCTGGATCACGAATTGTGGTCTCGGATGCAGGAGGATTTGAAATGGCAGAACACAAAGTAATCTGTTGGGATTGCGGAGCAGAGGTCTACGACCCCTTCGTCAACACCTGTCCCAAGTGTGGCGGTCTCCTGACCGTCAAGATGGATCTCGAGAAAGTCAAGGAAATGAAGCCCCAGGACCTCCACAAGACACAGATCGGTGTCTGGAGGTACGCACCCTTCATGCCCGTGGACCCCGCCCACAAGGTGTCCATCCAGGAGGGAGGGACACCTCTGTACTCCACTCAGGCACTCGGCGAGGAGATCGGATGCAAGAACACATTCGTCAAGTTCGAGGGACTCAACCCCACCGGATCCTTCAAGGACAGGGGAATGACCATCGGCGTATCCCACGCAAAGGAGCTCGGAGCTACCACAGTCGGATGCGCATCCACTGGAAACACCTCAGCGGCACTCGCAGCATACGCTGCCAAGGCCGGAATGAAGTGTGCTGTGTTCCTGCCTGACGGAAACGTCGCTATGGGAAAGCTCGCTCAGGCACTGTTCTTCGGAGCAAAGGTACTGGCCATCGATGGAAACTTCGATGACGCACTCGCACTGGCAAGGAAGATGGCGGACGAGAGGAAACTGTACCTTCTCAACTCCATCAACCCCTACCGTCCCGAGGGACAGAAGTCAGTCCTCTTTGAGATCATGGACCAGTTGAACTACGAGATTCCAGATAGGATCATCCTGCCTGTAGGAAACGCGGCGAACATCTGGGCCGTATACAAGGCATGCATGGAGCTGAAGGAGGTCGGATGGATAGACAAGATCCCGATGCTCACCGGTATCCAGGCTGAAGGTGCCGCACCCGTCGCAAGAGCATTCGCAGCGAAGAACGAGAACTTTGAGCCCGAGCACAACCCCGAGACCATCGCTACTGCGATCAGGATCGGAAACCCTGTCAGCGGAAGGAAGGCACTGAAGGCCATATACTCCACCGGAGGATACTGTACCACAGTCACTGACCAGGAGATCATCGAGGCACAGCAGCTCCTTGGAAGGAAAGAGGGTGTCTGCGTCGAGCCCGCATCCGCTGCATCCGTTGCAGGACTCAGGAAGCTCATCAACCTCGGAGTGGCTGACAAGGATGAGCGTGTGGTCTGCATCTGTACCGGAAACGGTCTGAAGGATCCCAATGCAATCATCGACAACTGCGCACCCCCGATCAAGTGTGGTAACTCGGTTGAGGATGTTGAGAGGATCCTCTCTCAGTGATAATCAGAAATCGAAGAGGTTGGTCTGTTTGCGACCATCCTCTTCGGCCTTTTTTGTCTTGTCTTTCTTTTTGGGTTTCTCTTCCTGTACCTGGATCTCACCGTAATCAGCTGCCATCTCCTCGAACATCGCTTCCTCTTCAGAGGGCGATACATTCTCGATGACCTCGACACTTCCGCCTGCCTGCTCTTTCATCTTCGAGGCCAGTACGGAACCGATCTTGGGGATGTTGGCCAGTTCCGCCTCGCTTATGGCTGCCACATCCGATCTGGAGCGAATCCCGTGGTTGAACAGTATCCTTGCTCTGTTCCTTCCCACACCTCTGAATGCGACAAGGTCAATGAGCTCATCCTTCACACCGTATCTGACACGGGTCATCAGAGGGCGGATCTTCTTGATAGCGGAGGGGTTGAACATGTATGCTATCTCGCTCATCGCGTAGATGATCCAATCCATCATGTCGACCTTGGACCTGATGTCTCCAGGACCTATGCCCATGGTGTCCGTCATGGCATCCTCGTCCATCTCCTCGATCCAGTCGTTGATAAGAAGCGCTACCTTCAGGTCGCTGTTGAAGTATTCCTCGTCATAATCCTCTATGTCGTCGGGATCCACCAGCATGTGGTCCCAAATCTCGTCGCCGACAGTATTGAGTCTGTCCATGTCGGCCTTCTTCGGATACATGCCGAGGACATCAGGGGTCATCGCTGCTGCCAGCAGGATTGGGAGAATCTCGGTATTATCGTCGATTTTGGTCACGGCTTCCCTGAGGATGGATGCAGAGGCGGGATCTATGTACAGGTCGGATACCCTCTTACCGAAGGAAGTGATTCTGATGCCGTCCCCTGTGCTCTTGGCCATATCCTCATCGATCAGAGAGCGGACAATGCCTTCCACCACGCTCTCTATCCCGAACAGCTGAGATACGGTCCCGAAGAAAGTCTCCTTCAGGAAATCGATTATACTCTCCTCGCTGTCCGCGTCCCCTGTGGCAAGGAGTCCTAGCACATGGCTTCTGAGGATCTTCTCGTTGAACAGTTTCGAGGTGAGACGCTCTGTATCGTGCTGGACGTAATCCTCCATAAGGTGGTCGAAGTCTGTTTCGCTCTTGGCTATCAATACCGCTTCTCCATACGGATCGTATCCGGGTCTTCCCGCACGCCCGCACATCTGTTTGATCTCCATCACGGAGATCGGGGAGTTCCCGTAATTCGTCTCGTAACGTGTCGTATCCCTCACGACGACCCTCCTTGCAGGCAGGTTAATTCCTGCTGCTAGTGTGGGTGTGGCCACGATGCACTTGATCTGTCCGTTGCGGAAGTTATCCTCGACATACTTCCTCTGTCTGGAAGTGAGGCCTGCGTTGTGGAATGCTATGCCGCATTTGACACAGGATGACAGTTTCCTGCCTGTGGCCGTGGATTCGGAATCCCCTTCCAGGAGGGCGGCCTCTGCCTGTGTGAGGCTTCTTCCGGCGAGCTCGCTCATTTTCTTGGAATACTTGACAGCCAATGCTTCCGTTGAACGTCTGGAGTTCACGAAGATGAGGCTTTGACCTCCGTCTTGGATCGCTTGTTTGACGATGCTCCATACATCTTCCCCATCGGATCCAACTTCTCTAGAGGTCCCGTCATCGAACTTTATGCGCCCATCATAGTACACGCCTTCCTTAAGAGGGATAGGTCTCCAGTCGCTCTCAACTAGTTTGGCATGCAGCCATTCTGCAAGGTCGAACGCGTTCGACATCGTGGCGGATAACGCGATGATCTGAAGGTCCCTGTTCCTGCGCATAAGTTTGGTCAGGATTACTTCGAGAGTCGGCCCTCTTCCGGGGTCATGTATGAGATGGATCTCGTCGGCGATGACCAGTCCCACATCCTTCATCCATTCACTGCCGTGACGGATCATCGAATCCGCCTTCTCAGACGTCGCGACCAGGACATCGGCATCGGCCAGGTTCCTGTCGTCAGAATCCAGGTCGCCGGTGCTCATATGTGTTCTTATGCCCAGTTCCTTGAATCTGTCAAAATCATCCTTTTTCTCGGAGGCCAATGCCTTGAGAGGTACGATGTAGAGTACCTTCTTCCCTTTGGAGACCATGAGCTCCAGAGCAGGGATGTAACCGATCAGCGATTTACCGCTCGCGGTCGGGATGGCCACGACGAGGTTGTCTCCTCTCAGGGCTATGGGAATAGCCTCGGCTTGGGGCGGATGCAGGTTAACGAAACCCTTATCCATCAGGGCCTCTGCGACCCTGTCGGATATCTCAAGCTCGTCGACCCTCATGGGGATCACTGTTTGCAGAGTTCCCTTATGAGCTCCTCGATCCTGTCGGCATTCTCGTTGCCGACACGGGCACCCTTCCTCTCCAGATAGATCCAATCCCTGTCCAGACAATCCTTCTCGAATTCGGGGTTGGTGACGGCTATCAGCTTGCCATTGTCGATGTGGTCGGCCTCGAGGAACAATCTGAACATCTCCTTCGGGATGCAGAAGATGACCTTGTCGAATGGTCTTGTGAGATATGACACCTGATCGACGAACTGCTTCTTCTCATCCACCGCCATGAACTCCTCCCTGGTGTCCATGGTCTCGTCGTATCCAGTGATCATGTAGTTGCCGGGGACAAATCCGTAACGTGCTGTGATAACTCCGTAGGATACGTCACAGAGCTTTCCTCCCTTCTCATCCTTGGCCAGGTCCAAGCGGGCAACGAGGTTCTTAACTTCCGTTGCGCGTCCCTCGAACATCTCGAATGCCGAGAGCAGTTTGTTCTTGTCCTTGAATACCTTGGAATCGTTTGTGACGATGAGTATGCGCTTGTTGAGATGGAGATCGGTCATTAATTGTGTCATGTTCAGAGCCTCTTGTTTCCGAGTCTGTATGAGATGCTGCAGTTTCCTTCGGCAGAGACCATACAAGGTCCCATTGGGTTGGTGGGCTTGCAGACCTTGCCGAACATCGGACACTGTTCGGATTTGATCAAGCCTCTGAGGACATCTCCGCATTTGCATCCCTTTGCCTCGGCATCGACCTCGGGGGTGTTCTTCAATATGTCCTCGTGGACCTTCGTTGCGTCGTGATCGGCGAACTGGGGTTTCAAGGCCAGAGCGGACTTGGGTACCAACGGGAATCCCCTCCAGTGGCGGTCAACGGGGTCGAAAGTGTCCTCGATGAGCTTCATCGCGATGGGATTGCCTTCCTTCCTTACCAGTCTGGTGTATTCGTTCTCGACCTCATGTCTTCCGTCCCTTATCTGCTTGCAAAGCATGTAGACGGACATCAGCAGGTCAAGGGGTTCGAATCCAGAAACGACCTGGGGCATGTTGTAAGGTCCTTCGGAGAACGGTTTGAACATGTCCGTTCCGGTGACAACTGCTACGTGGCCAGGCTCTATGAGTCCCTGGATGTGGGATTCGCCCAAGTCGAATATGGTCTTGAGCACAGGGGGGCAGATCCTGTGGCAGCTGTAAATACTGAAGTTCTCAGGACATTTGTCTTTGTGAAGAGGGACACAGGTGGATGGGGCGGTGGTCTCGAATCCCACACCGACGAAGACCAGCGGTTTGTCGGGCTGGTCCCTTGCCATCTGTACTGCGTCGTCGATGGAATAGACGATCCTCACGTCGGCGCCTTCGGACTTTGCTTGGAATAGCGAACCGATGGTGGTGGGGACCCTCATGAGGTCTCCGAACGCTGTGACCGTGACTCCGTTCCTGGCCAGTGTTATGGCATCTGCGATCTCCTGGCTGGTGGTCACGCACACCGGACAACCAGGTCCTTGGGCGATCTCGATGCCGACATCGTTGAGCATCTGCTCCAGTCCGAAACGGACGATGGTGTCCTGGTGTGTTCCGCATATGTGCATGAACTTTGCTTCGACACCCATGTTCTTGATCCCTTCCAGGATCTTCTTCGCTGTCTGTTCGTCCCTGTATTTGAACATCATTCTGCCTCCTCGATGTCCATGCATTTGACAACGCATGATTGACCTTTCACGACGTTGACCGGGCCTCCGCAAGCCGGGCATGCCAAAACCGGGATCGAGTGTGTGTCGAAATCCGGGTCCTTGAGGATTTTGGCCGGTCCTCTGAAATTGCATGTTTTGCACTCAAGCTCTATCGGTTCATGCTCGATTATGAATTCGGAGCCTTCAAGGATCGTACCGCGTGTTACGATCTCGTAAGCGAAGGACATCTGTTCCTCTCCTAGATTGGTGAGGTCCCCGATGGTGACCGTGACGCTGTTGACCTTCGTCACCTTGTACTTCTGCAGTTCCTTTATTACCGCATCGACCAGGGTGGCTACGACAGATACTTCATGCATCAGGCAGGTTATACGCTGGTCGCAATAAAAGATGATTGTCCTTTTAGGACTTTTTCTTAGAGGATTCTTTCATCGTCTTTCTGCCGTGCTTGCAGTAATCAATGATCTTGCATCTCTCGCAGTGGGGGTGGTTTGGAAGACATACGACCTGCCCGTGCCTGACCAGATACCTGTTGATGTCCGACCAGCGGTCTTCGTAGGTCATGTCCATCAGCGCGTACTCGGTCTCCTCAGGATTCTTGGTGTCTACCAGTCCCATGAGATTCGCTATCCTGTGGACATGGGTGTCCACACATACGGAGGGTATGTCCATGGCATAGGATCTGACGCATGCCGCGGTCTTCCTTCCCACCATCGGGAGTTTCATCATCTCCTCGGTATCGGATGGAACGATTCCGTCATATTCATCCCTGAGGATCTGACAGCATTCCACTATCGCCTTTCCTTTTTGTCTGGGGAAACCGGCTGGGCGGACGAGTTCGGCGACATCATCCACATCAGCGTCCGCAATCGCCTCTATTGTCGGATATTTGCGGAAGAGGTTGTCAGAGGCCTTCCTGGTGTTGTCATCCTTGGTACGCTGAGAGAGGATGGTCGCGACGAGGACATGGAAGGGGTCGCAGGGCCACTCTGGATTAAGGCCTTCCGAGTTCCTGCCCGGATATGCCCCTCTGTTGTAATCCTGCGAAAGGATGTCCAGTATCTCGCTCATCTTTTCCTTCTTAACCATCTTAAGCAATCCTCCGCCGTCCTGAAGGAGCCGGTGACGAGTACCGTTCCCCTTTGATCCAATGCAGCCTCAACGGCTTTCGGTACCGTACTGTATAAGGCTACGTCGTCATGATATTTCTTGTAATGGGATGCAAGAGCCTCAGCGCTTGCTGCTCTGGGCGAATCCGGGGAGGAGATCAAAACCTTGGTCGCGATCTTTGATAGGTTTCTTGCTACTCCATCCATATCCTTGTCGTTCAGCATGGCCGTGACTAAGATGACCTTACCGTAGATCCTCCCAATGTCCATGGACAGGAACTCCGCGCCCTTGACTGTATGTGTAGCGTCCAGAATAATTGGCAGATCATCAAGTTTCTGCATCCTGCAGGGCCAGAAGGCCTCATCCAGACCTATTGTAATGAATTGTTTGATCTTCGCCGAATCCTTCAGACAGAGCAATGCCTCGATAGCCAATACCGCGTTCCTTCCTTGGTAAGATCCCGGGAGGCCCAGTCTGTAAGTTTTACAATCATAACGTATCAATGTGTGATCGGGTGCACAGTTCAGGACATCGATATCATCGGGGTCCACGCAGGTGAGAGGGCAGCCGAGTTCTACCGCTTTGGTTTCTATGACCTTCAGTGCATCTCCGGTGTTTATCGTCACGCACGGGATCCCGGGTTTCATTATCCCTGCCTTCTCTGCGGCTATGGATCCCAAATCGTTTCCAAGGTATTGAGTGTGCTCCATGCCGATATTGTTGATCACGGTGACGTCAGGTTCGAGCACATTGGTAGCGTCCAGTCTTCCGCCCATGCCAACCTCTATGATCGCAATGTCCACACAAGCCTCCTTAAATGCAAGGAAGGCACAGGCAGCGAGAGCTTCGAAGTTTGTGCATCCGCATGTCCTTTCCGATGTCTCTTTTATCACCAGAAGACTTTTCTCCAGCGCCTCGTCGGAGATATCGCTCCCGTTGATCCTGATGGATTCATTGACGGAGATGATGTGGGGCGAGGTGAACATCCCAACTCTGTAGCCTGCGGAGATGAGTATCGATTCGAGCATGCAGCATACCGATCCTTTGCCGTCACTTCCCGCAACATGGATCGTCCTGTAGGCTTTCTGCGGGGAACCGAGGGCATCCAGTATGCACGTGATGCTTTCAAGGCCGGGCCTTATGCCGCGTGTAGAAAGACTCTCGAGCCACTCTTTCCCTCCGCCGTTCATAGCATACCGTATCCGCTGTGATTTTTAATGATTAATGCGTATTGTAAAGTGATGAAAGGGGCAATAGTCATCAGCGGTTATCTGGAAGGGAAGAAGTTCAGGGAGCCTGCAGAGATGCTTACAGATGCCGGAGAGAGGCACGGTATCCCTATGGAGACTCTTCTGAACAGCGATCTGTCGGTACCGATAGGGGATTCGGATTCCTTCGCAGAGAAACTGGGCGATATCGATTTCATAATCTTCTGGGATAAGGATGTCAAGCTGGCCAGGAATCTGGAGGTCTGCGGATATCCTGTCATCAATTGCTCTGAGGCGATAAGGATATGCGACGACAAAGCACTGACGCATCTCACTCTGGCCGAGTACGGCATCCCATCCATCAAGACCGTTTCCAGTCCGATGACATTCGGTTATCCATATCAGGATTGGCTTGTCAATGTGGTCGAGCAGATAGGGTTCCCTATGGTCGTCAAGGATTGTTTCGGATCCTTCGGCCAGCAGGTGCATTTGGTCCGCACCATGAACGAACTTCGTGACCATGCACAGGGAGATGTGCCTAAGATATTCCAGGAGTATATCGAGTGCGACGGCAGGGACATCAGGATCGAAGTTGTTGGAGAGAAGGTAGTGGCATCCGTCATCAGGACCGCCGCATACGGGGATTTCAGATCCAATGCGACGATAGGAGGCATAATGGAGAAGTACGAACCTACGGAAGAGGAGGCCCATTTGGCAATCGAAGCCGCATCCGCAGTCCAGGCAGATTTCGCGGGAGTGGACATAATCAACTCCCCTAACGGACCCGTGGTCTGCGAGGTCAACTCCAATGCACACATCAAGAATCTGTTCGACGCCACCGGGATCAATGTCGCAGATTGTATAATCGAATACATTGTAGAGCTTATGCAGTGATACTTTGAGATGCTGGATTCTCTATGAACGTCAGGATTTGGAGTCCAACCGTTTCTTCGCTGAACGTTTGATGGAATCCGGCAACGATCTAGGTATGGAGTGCAGCATCGTTACGACGGATGAGTTGGATTTCGACGATTCACCCGATATCGTGGTATCCCGTATCAGGGACAGCGATGTTCTGTCCCAATTGGAGGATTACGGAAGCACAGTGTTCAACAGGTCATCGGTTTGCAGAATTTGTAACGATAAGGCATTCACATACGCATTTGTGAAGAGCTTGGGGATTCCGATACTGCCATTCTCTTTTCCCGGGCAGACCCTTCCGCCGGGACCGCCGTGGGTAGTAAAATCATGCATTGGCCATGGCGGTACAGAGGTTTTCAAAGCCGAGACAGAGAAGGAAGTTCAGCAATTGGTCGCACAGATGGATGGAAGGAAGCCCATAGTCCAAAGCTTTGCATCCGATCCCGGGAAAGATATGCGCGTGTATGTTCTGGGAGGAAGGATCATCGCATCGGTATTGCGCTCATCAGATGCTGATTTCAGAGCAAATTTCAAATTGGGCGGAAAGGCCGAACTGGTGGAACCGCCGAATCAGGTGATCAGAATTGTGAAAAAGATAGTCCCCGAACTGATGGCCGATTTCATCGGCATCGATTTCGTGTTCGGGGACGGTCAGGTTTATCTCAACGAGATAGAGGATGTCGTCGGTACCAGGATGCTTTACTCCCTGACCGACATGGATCCTGCCAGGATGTATATGGGATACATCGCTCACTCGAAGATCTCTTTGTAAATCTTGTCAACGAGTTCTGCATAGGTCAGACCCTTGTCGGATGCGACCTTGCGGACCAGATCCATGGTACCCGATCCATATTGTGCGGCTTTCTTCTTCTTTTCCGCTATGAACGGGTATCCAAGGTCCCTGGCCACCTGCCTGAGCAGCATCTTCCTGTGATCCTGGTCGGTGGGTATGAGCTCCTTCAGATCCATAGCGTTGACCTGCATGGTAACCAGCGAATCGAGGTAAGGATACAGGATCTTCTTACCGTAATGATCCGCGACCTTGGTCTCATGTGGTACTGTTGAGGAGATAAGCTTACCGAGATCGGCCTTCCTCATCCTGTCCAGTTCATCTTCGCTGAGCCCGATGTATTTGGAGTATCCTGCGAAGAGCTCATCGGAACCCTGTCCGCTGAGCACGTATTTTTCACGGACTGTCCTGCATACGAAGAACAGAGGCAGTTCGAATGAAAGGGTCAGAGGGCTGGATGTTCCTGTGATGGAGACCATCTCTTTGAGCCTCGCTTCTATGTTTTCCTCGGTAAGAGGTATATGGAGCCAAGGCAGACCGAGTCTCTCGGACATTTCCTGCGCCATTACGACATCGTATGAGTTGTCCTTTCCCGCTGTGTACAGTGTGACGGACCTAGCATACTCTTTGGCGATTGCGGCGACCAGACCGGAATCAAGTCCTCCGGAGAATGCAACAGCGACATCTTCTCCCTGGACCTGACTCTTGACTGCAGACACCAGAGCGTTCTCGAGATTCTCAGATTCAACTGACATGAGTGACGAATTGGGGAACACCGTTAAAAACATATCATTCTGGATTGCCTTAATCGTGGGACACAGCACATAAACAATTGTTCAGCGGATTGATGATGAACTCATTGAGTGATGCGAACCTACAATCTGTGTGTTCATAGATTTCTGCGGTCGAATTCGATCTGCACCATGGTGATGCAATGGTCAGCATGGTAGCTGCGAGGTCCGACGGAGACATTTATGCATGGATATGAGTGCAGAGTACTTTCTTCCGATTCGGTAAGGTCGGTATTGTCGCCCAGGATGAAGCAGGGATGTTCCGGAAATTCGAAATCGATGATGTCTTCGCCGTCTTCCCTGAGATAAATAAACGATGCCCCATTCTCTGACAGTTCGTGAAGGACTTCACCGAAAGATGCTTTGGACACATACACTCCGGGGCTGACTGTCGTCCATGTCCCCCTTTCCGCTTTTTTGTTCAGAGCAGCCCGTATGATTCCTCCAATACTCCTCTCATCCGGATTCAATCCCTTGAGTTCAGTGCCGCACACTCTGATCGTCTTAGGAGCGTCCTTTCCGCCTTGGAGGATTAGTAAAGCCTAGGGCTCTTTTCTGATTCCATTGCTTAGGCAGAAGGTGGTGGCTAGACATCTCGCTAATGTGTCGATGCCCCCTCCTGAACCCGGGAGATCATTGAATTCAAAGTCGCCAGTAGTCTTAGCACGGTGGCCTATGATGATGAATATACTTTGCATGGATGCACCCTTCGTTCTTGAAGACTAAAGTCTGGCCGGATATCTGTCATCACTGATGGTTATAACATGGTGGCAGGGGGGCTAGGCCCCTCTGCCGAGTAGTAGGTTTCGCAGTGGCTTGACCCACTACTTGGTGACTGGTGAGGTAGGGAATGACCCCTGCCCCCACCAGTCTGTGCCGTCGCGGGAATGACCCCTGCACCATAACGGTGCGACATGACGTCTGGCGGCACGACACGCGATCACGCGATACGTACCTTTCGGCGCGATACCGCGCTCTCCGGGGATGGACCCCCGGCGCGTGCCCCTAACAGCCGGTTGACCGGCTTCATTACTGTGGAGTAATGGTTGCGTTAGTCAAAACGAACTACTCTCTGACGATATATAAAACAAATCGTATTATGCTCAGAGAAAGTGTAAATCGCGAAAGGGGGCAAGAGATGTAGATATCGATAGGCAATTGAGAATACATGATATCGATAATCAAGCATACTCAGGCCTGGAAAGGAAGGGCCGAGTCTTATGAAGCTCTCAGATTGGAACGGTAAGCCGTACAATACAAAAACTGGTTGATACATTTTAAACCTAAACGGAAGAGAAATCAGACTCTCATCTGGGCATATAATAAATAATCGCCAACTAATTTACTGTCCGGCGATAAACCATGGGATTTTTTGAAAAGACCCTCGAGAAGACAAAAGCATCGACAAAATCCATATCGAGTAAGTTCAACGAGACAAAGGATACTAGCAAGATTCAATCTCAGATAAAGTCCGAGAAAGAGAAAGTCAAAGAATGCTACGAGACTATCGGAAAGGAATACTATCGCTTCACATACGACGGTGACGAATCTCATAAGGACTGCTTCGACTCACTGGTCCAGAAGATCAACGACTCCAGGAAACTCATCGAGGAATGGGAGGCACAGCTCGAGGAGATCAGGGCTAAAGGGTCCGAGGAGAGGGAGAACATCAAGGCGGACAGGGATGCGAAGCTCGAGGAGATCGAGGCGTCCGATGCCGAGGCAAAGGCCGAGAAAGAGAGAATCAAGAAAGAGAAGGACGACACTTTCTGATTCCTAAAACACGGATGGCCATTCGGCCATCTGGCCTTTTATTTGTCTCCATACAATCTTAATTAGTAACACGTTTTTATCGTAGAATACACATTCAGTATGCATGACAGGCGTTACGCGCATAGGAGTTTCACTCGAACCGAACCTTTTGGAAGCTTTTGATGAGGACATAGCAAAGAAAGGCTATAGCAGCAGATCGGAAGCATTGCGCGATCTTGTCCGTGATTCCCTTGCAGAGAACGAATGGAAGAATGATGATGAGTGGATGGTAGGCACTATTGTCATGGTGTATGACCATACCAATTCTACTGTGGGCGATAAGCTCACGGACATCCAGCATCAGCACCACGGTCTTGTCAAGACGTCTGTCCATATCCACCTTGACGAGGATAAATGTATGGAGATCCTGATCTGCGAGGACAGGCTCAAGAACCTGAAGAATTTTGCTTCAGAGGTAACCAGCATCAAAGGTGTCCTAAGGGGCAGGCTCACCATGGTCGCACCGTCTACTGGCAACCTCCATCATGTAGGCCACAGGCACTGAGGCATCTCGCTTCAAATGACTGTAGTATCTGCGATATCTGGGTCCAGCAACTGTAAATATCTTTATTGGATTATACATCCAATGAACGGTATTACTGTAATCAAGGCAAAGACAACTATAGCGATCCTTGTTCTATTGGTTGCTTCCTTTGTTGTCATTTGTAGCACTGTGGAGGATTCGGATGCATCAAGCAGCGACTATAGATTCAGCGGAGAGCTGATGGAATCCTTGTCATCGTCAAATGGTATCAATGATGTAACAATCGATACAGTTTGGTCAAAGGAGAATGTCCGCGGTTATGCTGTCGCGGGAGAGTACATCTATGCTTCCTTTAAGACCGGCGATCTCCAAAAGATAGAGATCAAGACCGGACAGGTTGTCAAGACTGTACCTACCGGCAAGGATAGCGGTGTGGATTATGTCTCTGTCGGTGACAATTATGTTTTGGACCCGGCTTCCGGAAACGTATATGACCTCGATCTCAACAAATTATACAGTCTCGGGACATCTTCCGATCAGGGTTACTATGACGACGGCTATTGGTATGTGGTAAAAGCCGATAAGACCTGCACCTGTTTCTCTGCCAAGGATGAGGACAAAAGCTCTGCGGACAATGTTCAGAGTCAGAAATGGTCGCAGAAGTTCTTCTTCTACATCGATTCATTCACATTAACGGTTTCATTAGCATTCGGGGACAAGTGTCTGTTCTATCCAGGTATAGGGGAATCGGATACCGCCAAACGTATCGTCTACAGTGTGGACAAGGCTACTGGAGATTTGAAGGACAGCTTTGAGATGACCGAAATCCAGTCAACGTTTTGGAACAGCGGTTTCATCCAATGCTTCGACGACACGGTAATAGTGACGACCCATTGGGATTCCATGTTTGCCCCTCCAAGGCTAGGGGACGATTACAAGACCATATTCCTGATCGATGTCGGCTCTGACGGTAAGTTCAAGTCGGATACTGCGAAGTATTGGTCCAATGGTTACAATGATTCCTATGGTTCCTGTATGATCGTTGTCGGGGGCTTGGGTTTCGCGCAGACCGGATTGAGTTTCAAAGTATTCGATATGAAAGACGGCAAGATCAAGGCCACTACTGATGTGGACAGCCGTCTCGGAAAGACATACAGCAACATCGCGGTGGCAGCGGGAGATGATGGATTCGTCAGAGGATACGTGTCTCCGGCGGGAGCGCCCAATCCCTTGAGTCCTGTTGACGGATTGATCTGTTTCGAATACAACAAAAAGACCGGGGATATCAGGAGTTTCGATATCAAGGTCGGAACCCCCCAGACTGATAACACCAATCCGATCAAGATAGGGCCAAACGGAGAGGTCATCTTCGCAAAGAATGATGGGAAGCTGTACTGCATAACATCCACGATACAGCCTAGTTCGGGATTCGATATGCCTATCTGGGCTATCGTTCTGATAGTATTGCTCGTCATCGCTGTTATTGCCGCAGTATTCTTTGTAAGAAAGAAAAAATCAAGCATAGATGGTTGAGATAAACAAAGCCGGCTCTGAGAAGGGCCGGCTGTTTTCCTGTATTTTCCTATATACTTTGTATATAGCCTGAAAAACTCTGCTGAACCGACCACCCAACTAAATAAATACGTTCTGGATTGTTGTGGTAAGCTAATGAGAAAGCTCATCATCACTGAGAAGGCGAATGCCGCAAGAAGGATCTCGACCATTCTGTCGGATGGTAAATCCACGTCATCATCTAGCAGCGGAGCTACTGTTATTTCCTTCTCAGCTGGAGGCGACGACTACGATGTCGTCAGCCTCAGAGGTCACATCATTGAATTGGACTATCCTAGGGAGTACAACGATTGGGGCGCAATCAAGCCCGCAGATCTTGTGTATGCCCCTCAGGTCAAGACGGTCCGTGTGAAATCCATTCTCAGCTCTATCAGGGACCTTGCTTCCAAAGCGGACGAGATAATCATCGCAACCGACTACGACAGGGAAGGAGAACTCATCGGTATGGAGACCGTAAAGGCCATCGATGCCGATATGACAAAGGTCAAGAGGGCAAAGTTCAGTGCACTGACCAAGGGTGAGGTCGAAGCAGCCTTCAACAATCTTGCCGACCCCGATGAGAAACTGGCCGATGCCGCTGAGGCAAGACAGATCGTAGACCTGTCCTGGGGTGCCGTTCTCACCAGATTAATTTCATTGTCATCCGGACAGGTTGGAAATAACTTCATGTCCGTCGGTAGGGTCCAGAGCCCTACTCTGAAACTGCTTGTCGACAGGCACGAAGAGATCGAAAACTTCGTCCCTGTCCCCTATTGGAATGTAATAGGCAAGTTCGGAATGCTTGCTTTCAAGGGCGATCATGAGAAGAATCCCTTCTGGAAGAAAGAGGATGCCGAATCCGTCCTTGACAAGGTCAAGGGATGCAAGACAGGTACAGTGGCCAAATACGTCTCCGAATTGAAGGACGAGTACAGGCCCGCGCCTTTCGATACCACCATGATGCAGGTGGAGGCCAACAAGATCGGTATCCCTCCGACCACAGCCATGAAACTGGCCGAGGATCTGTACACCGGAGGATACATATCGTATCCCCGTACCGAGAACACCGAGTATCCGAAGAGCCTTAATCTGAGGTCTGTGCTGGACAAGCTCAAGGATTCCGATTTCAAGGCAGAGGTCTCAGAGATACTCTCCCAGGAGAAGATATACCCCTCCAAGGGAAAGAGGACAACAACGGACCATCCGCCTATATATCCTACAGCCGGAGCAACCTCCGACAAGATGAAAGGGGACAAGTGGAAGCTCTACGAGCTCATAGTGAGGAGGTTCCTCGCAACCGTAGCACCCAACGCAAAGGCGGAGGTGACGCAGTGTGTCATCGATGTCGAAGGGGAGAGATTCGAGTCCAATGGATACGTCCTAAAGGAGCCCGGTTGGAAGAAGTATTACAAGAAATACCTCCCGGCCAATGAGAGCAGGCTCCCTGTTCTCAAAGAAGGAGAAGAGGTCGATGTCAGATCCATGAGCATTGTGGAATCGGAGACCAAACCGCCTTACAGGTACAATCAGGGTTCTCTCATTCAGGAGATGGACAGGTTGCAGCTTGGTACCAAGAGTACAAGGCACGACATCATCGGCAAACTGTTCTCTAGGAATTATGTGCAAGGTAACTACATGATCCCCACTCCGAGCGGAATAGCGCTCACCAAGTCGCTTGAGAAGCACGGTGGAGGCATTACCGAGCCTGACATGACCGCCAAGCTGGAGTTGGATATGCTCTCGATTTCCGAAGGCAAGAGGACATTGGATTCCGTAGTATCGGAATCTCAGGATATGCTGCACGATGTCGCAGTAAAGATCTCCAATGAGTCCGAAGACATCGGAAAGGAGATCAAGGATGCGCTGCATTCACAGCAGCATATCGGAGTCTGCCCCACATGCGGTAAGAACATGTCCGTGAAGAGATCGAAGAACGGTAATTTCATCGGATGTGACGGATATCCCGATTGTAAGCGTGCATATCCGCTTCCCAGAGGAGCTCTCATCCAGACAGTTGATACGACATGCCCAGTTTGCGGCCTGCCTCAGTTGAAGATCATCAGAAGGGGCAATCCTCCTTCAGTTCAGTGTATCGACCCCAAGTGTACTAGCAATGTCGCAATGAACGATCTCGGTCTATGTCCTACATGTAACAACGGTCACATCAGGGTGATGTTCTCTAAGGCGGGAAGGAGGTTCGCAGGATGTTCTTCATGGCCGACGTGTACACAGACCTATCCTCTGAGGCCCAGGGGTACTGTAACACCTCTCGGTAAGGCATGTGCGATCTGTAAAGCACCAATGATCAAGGTTGGTACTCTTGAGGAGTGTATCAATCCCGATTGTCCCGGCAAGAAGAAGACTGTGCGCACTTCAAAAGCTCCTGTCAAGAAGAAATCATCAACAGAGTGATATGCTGCTTTATTGGATGTGTCATCCAATCCAATTTATAAGGTGTTGTGAAACGTTTTATAGTAAGTAACTTGACCTTTTTATACAGTAACACGAAAATTAAATTAGTGTTACGCTCTAACTTTCTTAGAATTAATAACTTTCCTCTGTGATTATACCATCATAGAGGTTGTTTAGGTAATCGATCTCTTCGGAGATTCTCCGGTTCCGACAGGTAGTGCACTCAAGGTCTTTTCCTAGGGCTAGCTTGAGCTTCATCTCTGAGCGGTCGAGTGCGACGATACGTCCGCATGCACAGTATACGCACATCTCATCTTTCGACGAGAACTTGTCCAATCTAATCCTGGACTGTGCATGCGGAATGTAACTTCCAACGTTACACGTATCTCCATCCATCTAATCGGTCCCCCAACTTGCAGTTAACTCCGGCTATGATTGCAGTCCTATAAGGCCGGAAATACCTGCAATACAGCGACTGTCGATTTCCAATATAAACCCTTAGATTAACATTCTTAGATTAACGGAGTTAGTCATTTTTTTCTTTCTTTATTTGTACATTTTTGTATAGTTATCTTTATATATGTAAAATTGAAGAAATTAACGGCACTTATGCATATAAAAACCCTATTAGTCTACGAAAATCGTATTTCCGCCACGCCTTTCGAAATCATCTAGATTCGTTGATTAGGTCGTTCTTTATGTCCCATAATTTCTGAGATAGATCTACATAGTATTGATGGGGGTTTGCAAAACGTTTTACCTCTTCCCAAAGGGTGTTTAATTCATCAGAGCAGTGTTTGCGGATCTCTTGCAATGAAGGTAGGTCATACACAAGTTTGCCGTCCTCTATGATCTTTACCATGAGTTCTTTGGCGGTGTATTCCTTCATTGTCTTCCTCTTCCAAGTTGCGGCAGGATCGAAGAGCTCCAATGGTTTTGTTGTATCAATAGTTTCATCATGTACGCAGATGAGATCTGCAACGGCCATACCATCCTTTCCGTAGATTCTGTAGATCTTTTTGAAATGAGGCGTCGTGATTTTCTCAACATTCTCAGAGATCTTGATCCTCGGTACTATTTTGCCATCTTCTTCAGATGCAACAAGTTTGTACACCCCGTTCAGAACAGGGTCGCTATGGGATGTGATGAGATTATCGCCGACACCGAAGCCGTCAATGACGGCCCCTTGGTCAAGCAGGTCTTTGATCAGATTCTCATCGAGAGCATTAGAAACGATTATCTTGCAATTCGGCAGCCCGGCGTCGTCAAGCATCTTCCTTGCTTTCTTGGTAAGGAAGGAGAAGTCTCCCGAATCGAGGCGGATGGCGCATTTATTGATGCCTGTGGCCTTGAATGCTTTAATTGCGTTGGGAATGCCGCTGTTTAGCGTATCATAGGTATCCACCAACAGAGTGGCGTTATCTGGATACAGCTCGCAGAATTTCACGAAAGCCTCATACTCGGAATCGAACATCATCACCCAAGAATGGGCCATGGTTCCGCTTGCAGGGATTCCATACCATTTGTCGCTGACCGTGCAGGCGGTACCGCCGCAGCCTGCTATGTAAGCAGCTCTGGCGCCCAGAACGGCTGCGTCTGTACCTTGGGCCCTTCTGGATCCGAATTCTAGGACGGTCCTTCCTGCAGCGGCCCTGACGATACGGCTCGCTTTGGTAGCGATAAGGGTCTGGTGGTTGATTGTGAGCAGGGCAAAGGTCTCAAGTATCTGGGCCTGGGCTATGGGTGCCCTGATGGTGACAAGAGGCTCTCCGGGGAACACAGGAGTTCCCTCGGGGATAGCCCACACGTCACCTGTGAATCTGAAATCCTTCAGGTATTGAAGGAATTCTTCTGAGAAAGTGTTCTTGGAACGTAGGAACTCCACATCGTTGTCTGTGAAACGGAGGTTGATGATGTAGTCCACCAGCTGCTCAAGGCCTGCGAATATGCAGAAACCTCCTCTGTCGGGGACAGTCCTGAAGAATATGTCGAAGTACACCATACGGTCGTGCAGACCGTTCTTGATGTAGCCGTTCGCCATCGTGTACTCGTAGTAGTCGCACAGCAGAGGGATGTTCCTGTCATTCTCCATATGATACCTCAGATGTGGAATTTAGATAGGCCGGGGAATTTGGCCTTGGAACCGAGTTCCTCCTCGATCCTCAGCAGACGGTTGTATTTGGCCGTCCTTTCCCCTCTTGCGGGAGCACCGGTCTTGATCTCTCCAGAACCCCATCCCACGGAGAGGTCCGCTATGGTAGTGTCTTCGGATTCTCCCGATCTGTGGGAGACCACGACGTTGTATCCGTTGTCGAAGCTCATCTGTGCGGCTTCTCCGGATTCAGTGATGGTACCGATCTGGTTTACCTTGAGCAGAAGGGCGTTGGCTGCACCCTGTGCTATTCCTTTGGAGAGACGCTTGGAGTTGGTGACGAAGAGGTCGTCGCCCACGATCTGCACATGCTTTCCTACCTTCTTGGTAAGCTCGGCGGTGGTCTCGAAGTCGTCTTCGAAGAACGGATCCTCGATGCTGATCAACGGATGGTCCTTCGTGAGCTGCACGTAGTGGTCGGCCAGCTCTCCTGCGGACAGTTTCATTCCGTCGACTTCATAGACGCCGTTGCTGAAGAATTCGGAGGATGCAGCATCAATCGCGAGGTAGATATCCTTTCCGGGTGTGTATCCGGCATCAGAGACCGCAGAAACGATGGTGGAGAGTGCTTCGTCAACTGTATCCAGCGGCGGGGCAAAGCCTCCCTCGTCTCCGATGTTGATTGCACCGACCCCGTATTTGTTCTTCAGAATCGATTTGAGATGCATGTAGACCTCGGAGGACATCCTCAGACAGTCTGAGAAAGATTTGGCACCAGCTGGGATGATCATGCATTCCTGTATCTTCAGGTTGCCTCCCGCGTGCTTTCCTCCGTTGATGATGTTCAGCATAGGAACGGGAAGTGTGACGTGATCCTTTCCAATGTGCTGGTAGACAGGTATGTTGTTGCACATGGCACCTGCCCTTGCGACTGCAAGTGAGACGGCCACTGTGGCATTCCCTCCGAGGGAAGTTTTGTTCTCGGTACCGTCCAGTTCGATCATCGCTCTGTCGATGCCTTCCTGGTCGGTGGGGTCCATTCCAGTAATCTTTTTAGCGATGGGTCCGCGGACATTCTCAACAGCCTTCAGAACGCCTTTTCCGCCGTACCTCTCGCCTCCGTCACGGAGTTCGTGGGCCTCCCATGAACCGGTGGATGCACCGGATGGTGCGATTGCGGTGATCTTGTGACCGCCGACTGTCAGCTCTGCCTCGACTGTGGGGTTTCCCCTGGAATCCAGGACTTCTCTTGCCCATACCTTCTCGATTTGCATTTTGTTCCCTCAGTTAGAATACTCGGACATATCTCCGAGCAGGATGTTGCGGTCCTTCGTAGTAAGGATGGTCGGGTCCACCGAGATGACGAATGTCGCCGGTTTTCCTGGCCTTTCCTTGATCAGCTGGTGCAGGAACACCAGGCTGTGGTTCAGACCGTTGCTGTCGATGATCTCGGTGAAATCCTCGATCATGATGATTGGTTTCTCATGTTCCTCTATGAATTTCTTGATGAATACCGTCAGGGTTCCAAGGGCGCTGATGTCCATCGTCTTACCCCTTGCTACGGATGACAGAGTTACCACGTCTATATCCTCATGGTCGTAGTTCTGCATGACCGCTTTTGCATTGTCCGAGGATATCACGAGTGTGGAGTAATCCTTGGGGCTGAAGATGTTGACGAATCCTACTATGTTCACCGGTTCCTTCTCGAAGAAGACGTAGGATCTTCCGTACAAAGGCCCTTCAGCAGCTATGTATTCAGCTACCACTGCGCTCTCGTCCACCTCAATCTTGGGCTCCTTCTTGACAGGACCGTTCCTTTTGATGCGGTTGAGGAAATTATTGGACTTCTTCCTTTTGTTCCTGGCCTCTTGGGCCTTCTCCTCTTCCTTCTTGGAAACGAGGACATTGAGGGCGGCCGCGATATCTGTTGATTTGAAAGGTTTGTTCACGACAGCCTTGATGAATGTGCTGTCCTGAGGTGCTTCTTCGTTCAAGCTTTTGATAAGAACGGTATCCAAGGACAACTCGGGGTTCTTCTCGTGCGCATGGCTCAGGATCTGGAGTCCTTCCTCATCGTTGACAATCGAATCAAGAAGGATCGCATTCGGTTCGAATTCAAGTATCTGGTCGACAGCCTCGCTTATGGAACCAGCTATCCTTACTACGTGACCCTCCTCTATGAGGATATCCTTCAGAATCTCCTGTATTGCAATGTTGTCGTCGACTACCAGGACTTTCATCCATTCAACTCCGTGCGGTGTACGGATTCGGAGTATTTGACTATCACGATGACGGGTCGGAGTATCCGAGTCTAGAGCTATCGCTGAACGGATGGTATCCGGCCATATGGCCGTAAAAACAATGTGAAGCAGAATTCACTGCTTCCTGCTCTCTTTGGCTTTGGGCCTGAGGTTGCTGTATCCGCATTTCCTGCACTTGGATGCCTTAGCGGGGTTAGTGGCATAGCAGTTCATGCATACAGTCTTGTCAAGGAGCCTGGCCTCAGCCTCTTTGAAACGTGCCATTCGATATTCCTCTGAATTCCCGATTATGCATGTAATATAAAAATCCCACTGATTTGTTCCTATGGTGATCTGTATCAATCCAGCAGAGCTCTCTGCTGTCTGAAATCATCCATGGGGTCATGGCCATGACCAGGTAGTTCATGGATCAGAAGATCCGGTTTAATGGCATCGACGATCTCCTTGCAGCGCGGGTCTGAGAAGGGAAGATGCTGGTCCAGGGTTGTGATATGATGATAGGCCCCGCTGATGAAATCAGTCACCGGCCCGCCTTCGTAGAACCTTTCTTCGAATGTCGCTCTGTATTTGGCTGATGCGCTGTAATGGAAGTGCATTGCGGATATGGCGTCCAGAAGATCCTGGCTGTAGCTGTCGATTATCCTGAGGACGGCATCGATGCCCTCCTGTTGGGTGTTGATGTCGGGAAGTGTGTTCATCAGATGTCCGGTATCGAGACATATGCCCCAATTCTCGAATTCGATATGCTTCTCCAGCAGCCTATAGTCGGAGTCGTCCTGTAGTCTTAGTCCCGGCCACCATAGGTTCTCAAAGACCAGTTTGAACGGAGGTTCTCCCTTCGGAAATGCCGATACCGCCGCATTGATCATCTCGCAGAATGTCCTCAGCACGGTTTTGGGGTCGTCAGAATACTTACGTTTGTGGATGTCCGGTATGGAGACATTGGAGGCGTGGATAACCCCGTGGGCCGGCTCCAAAGGGGCAGCGTAACCGATCATGTCCCTTACTGTTTGGATAACGCTTTCTCTGTCCTTTCCGTACATGTAGTACTTGGAGTAGTAATCGCTCATCTCATAGGCCCTGCCTTCCCAGGCTGCGAGCCAATCGGTGGAATATGGGAGATGAACCGATACGGTATAGGGCTTCAGAGCCAAGTCTGCAGGCTGATGTGATGTGAGAATTTCCAACCCATCGCAAGAGACGTCACTGAGCAGACCATTTAGGTCCGGTGAGAGGTCATCCAGATTCTGGTAAACGGAATAGCTGAAGAGGTGTCTCATCAGAACAGTTCTAGAGCTGCGGATACCGCTGCCACGATAGCGGTCTGTTTGTTGTTTCCGCCACCTATGATCAGTGCATCGTTGGGCTTCATGCCGTATTCTTCGCGGATCTTCTTTGCAACTTCAGGTCTCTCAGCATCAAGATTCCAGTCAGGAGGGATGCAGAGGTTTCCGTCCCTGTAGACGATTGTGGTACAGCCTTCTGCTCCGACCTTGATTCCGGCATCTCTCTGCTCCATTCCGTTGTTGACCTTGCTGGCAACGCCTTTGACTATGACTCCCTGCTGTTCAGAACCTATCACTGAACCCTCGAGGAAAATGTCAACCGGCTGGATAGGAATCTGATCCAGGAACGACTGGCCAGCTTTGGTAATGACGATACCTGTCTGCTTGATGGAAATGTATTCCCACTCGGAAAGTGTATCCAAAATCCTACGCATGCTGCCTTCGCCTATACCTACTTCGTCGGCGAGTCTTTTACGTCCGATGCGTTTCCCGTTCGAAAGCAGGTACATAGTCCAGTATACGTTAGCGTCGTTGAATCTGAACATAGGACCGAATTGAGGTGCATCGATTATTTTCAAGTAGTACCACCGTGTTAGTTGGATGGGTGTAGCGCTATATAAACAATATTAAAGAAGGGGCCGTAGGCCCCTTATTATATAAATGGGTTCAGAAGGTCTTTACCTTTCCGTTGATGATCATGTTGGAGACCTTGTCGACGTTATCGAGCCAATCAAATGCGATGGCATCGGCCTCTTTTGCCCAGTTTTTGAAGTTGGGGTTCTTCTCAGCCTCGGGGAGAACGATCTGAACAGAGCAGTTCAGAGGCTGGGAAACGGGCTTTCCGATCTGGGAGAGGATCCTGACCCTGATCTCTGCCTCATCAGTGACCTTCTTGGCGACATCTTCTGCGATGAGCTTGGACATGACGTTGTAGATCTTTCCGATGTGCGTGATGGGGTTCTTTCCGGATGTTGCCTCCATGGACATGGGCCTGTAAGGGGTGATGAGTCCGTTGCACCTGTTACCCCTTCCGACGGATCCGTCGTCTCCCATCTCCTGAGAGAGTCCGGTACAGGTGAGGTAGTAGATTCCTTTCTTGTAGTTGTCACCGGTGTTGATGTCCAGTTTGAAGTCGACCTTCTCCTTTCCGATGATCTTCAAAGCGTTGTCGGTGACGAGGTCGTACATCTCCTCGATGGCGGACTTGTAGTGGGTAGCATCGGGGATGTACTTGTCGACCATTGCACAAGCGATGGTCATGGTGATCTTATTGTCAATCCTGGAGCACATGACTTTAACATCCTGTCCGGTCTCCTTGAGTTTCTTCTTCATTGCACCATTGACGTACTTCTCTGTCTCGAGTGTGAGCTTGTCAGTTATGGAGTAGGGTGCGTATCCGACACCGAAAGAGGTATCATTGGCGAGAACTCCAGAGGTCTTGTAGACTCCTGTGAGGTCATCGGATCCCATTCCGATCTTCGCATCGAGGATTACCTCGGAGTCAACATCGAGGTTGGGGAATGTCTTCTCAAGGTACTTGCGGGCTGCAGCGAGTGCTGTGGGCTTGCAGGGAAGGTCCTTGACGAGCTTTCCGTCGTCGATGAACGTGGTGGCCCTTCCGACCAAAAGCATGTAAACGGGATCGATGATGTGTCCGCCGCCGAATTTGGGTGCTGCGGTACCTGCGGCGAGCTGTGTCTCGTCGGTGTTGTGATGGAGGACGTGTCCGACCTCCTTGATGTACATCTTACAAAGAGCCTTGGAAACTTCCTCTCCGAGAGCGTCTGCGACAGAGTCGGGGTGTCCTATTCCCTTCCTCTCGACGATCTCGACTTTTTTCATAGGGGTGGGGATCTCGTTGAGACCCTCGACATAAATGTTCTTAGCTTTTTTAGGCATGTAAACTCGCATTATTTCACTATTTATATATCTTATGTGTAAAAATATTCTTATATGAATATTATATCGCTAACCGCATGAGATTTCCCCCGGCGACCGATATTAGGAAGATAAGAGTAGGCATGGATGTCACTCAGTCTGAGTTAGCAGAGAGGTCGGGAATCAGTCAAGGCACCATTGCAAAGATCGAACGTGGGAAGATCTCCGCCAGTTATGAAACGGTGGTAAAACTTTTTGAGACACTCGACTCCATGAAGCAGGAGATAGGTCAAGGTTTGACAGCTGTGGATGTCTGTTCTAAGACGGTCGTATCGGTTCAGAGCAACGATACGATACAAGCAGCATCGAATCTAATGAGGGAGAGAGGATACTCTCAATTGCCAGTTTTCTTGGGAGATACCCCAGTGGGTAGCATATCAGAAAGGGGTATTTTCGAGATGATGAGTCGCGAGAAATCTTTAGAAAAAGTCAACAAGACGCTTGTTAGCGAGATCATGGGGGAATCCTTCCCTGTTGTTTCCGACAATACCCCAGTGGGTACAGTGGCCGGTTTGATGAATAGTTACAACGCAATTCTGGTGTCTAAAAGAGGAGTCATCATAGGCATGATAACTAGTGCAGATATGCTCAAACTAATCTGACCAATATAGATAGTTATATACAATAATAAGAGGTCATCCCTTCAGGATAAGCCCGTCAGGTCTGATTTCATAGAGTTGCATATCTTGCGCCGCATAGCTGCTGGGAAAGATATTTCTAGCCTCTGCTTCCAAAGGTGTGGTATCGCGGTAGCGATGGCTCAGATGTGTTAGGATCAGATGCTCTGCACCGCATTCTTTCGCAGTCTCGGCAGCCTGTGCGGCTGTTGAGTGAAGGTGTTCTTTGGCCAAATCCTCGGCATCCGACATGTAGGTGCTCTCATGAATCAGGACTGTGACGCCTTCAGAACCTTTGATCACGGATTGACATGGCATAGTATCCCCTGTATAGGATACCGAGACGCCCTTAACGGGATGACCGATTACCTGTTTAGGAGAAACGCCTTTGACTGTTTCTCCCTTCTTCAATCTAGCCATATCTGGACCGTCGTCGATGCCGAGTGAAACTGCTTTCTCCCTATCGAGTTTTCCGGGGTGGTCCTTCTCTTTGATGACGTAACCCACAGAGGGTATGCCATGTTCGGTCGGATACGTCGATATCAGAGAATTGCCGACCGCGAAGGACTCACCACCTGAGATTTCTTCAACCTGTAAGGGGTATACCGTATCTCCTTCCGTCACGGACATGAATGTTTCGACACAGTTGACGATGCCTTTCGGACCATACACGGTCAGGGGTTCCTTCCTGCCGGACAGACTCATAGTCTGTAACAATCCAGGCAGACCGAATACATGATCCCCGTGGAGATGGGTGATGAGTATCGCTCTAATCTTCATGAAGGAAAACGGCGAGACCATAAGCTGTCTTTGAGAACCTTCGCCACAGTCTAAAAGGAATATGTCGGAGCCGTTCCTCACAGCGATACAGGATGTCGCCCGCGACCTCGAGGGTACGCCGGCGCCTGTGCCGAGGAAGAGCAGCTCCAGCATGGTATCGTTTCACTCGTAGATCGAGTCCAATTCCCTGTCGGTTTTGGTCTGCTTCTTGAACTCCTTGTAGTGTTCTTTGCAAAGGTGAACGCTGCGGAGGTCATTGCTTTTCAGAATCAGCTGGGATTTTGCGACCTGCTTGATGTTGAAAGACCTTTCAGCATCGTTGTCGCATCCTGCTACGTCGCATTTTGCGGCTACGGTGTTGTGCTTAGCTAGTGCCATGATTCCCCTATCTCAATACTGGACTTAATAACCATCGGCATTTAGCTCACGGTCCGACGGATTTTCCTTTATATCCATAGTCGTATTGAGGGTTATGACCATCGTATCCCCGTCGATGCTGTCGGCGGATTTCTCGAAGCTCGGAGAAGAGCTGGTCCGTGTGGAGAAGTCAGGGGCAGACTGGGCCCATTTGGATGTAATGGATGGTATGTTCGTCCCAAACATCACATTCGGCCCCCCTATCATCAAAGCAATGAGGAGGCACTCAAAAATCACCTTCGACGCTCACCTGATGATCGAGGACCCCATTCGCTACATAAATGCATTCGCTGACGCGGGATGCGATATGATAACCGTTCACTGCGAGGCCAAAGGAGACATACACGGAGCAATCTCGGAGATAAGAGCTAAGGGTTTGAAGGTGGGCATATCTATCAATCCTGAGACGGATATAACCGCTTTGGAGGAGTTCCTTCCAGAAGTGGATTTGGTCCTTGTCATGACGGTCCATCCCGGGTTTGGCGGTCAATCCTTCATTGCTGATTGTGTTCCTAAGATCTCATGGGTGAAGGAATGGGCCAAGAAGAATGGCAGGGAGATATTGGTCTCTGTCGACGGCGGAATCAACGAGAAGACTGCCAAGATATGTCTTGATGCTGGTGCTGACATCCTGGTCGCTGGATCCTATCTGTTCAAGATGAAGGACATGTCGGAAACCATTGCCGAGTGGCATAGGAGCTGATAGGGTGGGAGTTAACCTATCGCCCATCGTGACTGCAAAGGAGATCAAACTAGAGGATCTCCGCGGAAAGACAGTCGCGGTCGACGCCTATAACACGATATTCCAATTCCTATCGATAATAAGGCAGCCTGACGGGAAACCTCTGATGGATGCAGAAGGTAGGGTGACATCACATCTTTCAGGTATCCTCTACCGCACAGCAAATCTGATAGAGGCCGGTATCGAACCATCCTTCGTTTTCGACGGTAAGCCCAATGAGCTCAAGGCAGGGACCATCGAAGAAAGGATCGCCAGAAGGGAGAAGGCCAAGCGCGAATATGAGGAGGCGTTGGCGGAAGGGGACATGAAGAAGGCGTTCTCCAAAGCCCAGCAGACATCCAGGATGACCCCAGAGATCCTCGAGACATCCAAGAAGCTCATACAGCTGATGGGTCTGCCCGTCATCCAGGCACCAAGCGACGGAGAGGCTCAGGCCGCATACATGTGCCGCAAGGGAGATGTTTACGCCGCGGCATCGCAGGATTTCGATTCTATATTGTTCGGAGCACCTCTTCTGGTCAGGAATATGACCATCTCCGGAAGGCGCAAGGTACCTGGAAAACAGATCTACAGGGATGTGAACACTGAGATAATCGATTCTCAGGAGATGCTCCAGTCACTGGGTGTCACAAGGGAGCAGCTGGTGGATGTCTGCATGATGATCGGTACAGATTTCAACACCGGCGTCAATGGCATCGGTCCGAAGAAGGGTCTGAAGCTCATACAGAAGTATGGCAGCCTGGAGAAGGTCATGGAAGAGACCGATATCGACATTCCCGATTACGAGGAGGTCAGGGAGATATTCCTGAACGGCCCCAAGTCGGATGAGTACAATGTCAAGATCGGGAACATCGACAGGGACGGCGTTCTGGACCTGATGACCGAGTATGGTTTCTCCGAAGACAGGGTCACCAATGTGATCAACAAGATCGAGGCGGCACGCAAGGCGGAGTCCATCAGGAAGAAGCAGAAATCGCTGGATGCATGGTTCTGATGATAGATTCACATCTTCACGGCATAGAGGCGGTACCTGAGAATTATTCTGATTTCTCTGAGCTCACTCGCATGGTCTCATGCGTAGCGAAGGTGGATGAATGGGATAAGCAGATGGCCATCGAGGATCCCCGGATGATCAAATCATACGGTGTCCATCCCTGGTATGCGGAGGATTGGACGCTTGAGAATAAGAAGCGTCTCTTCGATCTGCTGAGTTCTGATCCCAATGCACATGTGGGGGAGATCGGACTCGATTCCAAGAGAGGACAGATTCTCGGTCAGACGATGGTACTTATACAGCAGCTAGATATCGCAGAATACTTCGGAAGGGTTGTCTCGATACATGATGTAGGTTGCGAGAAGATGGTCTTGGATACACTCAAAGGAAGGAATCTCAAGGGCATCATACTGCATTCATACGGTTCGGATAGCTATGTGAAGCCTTATTCGGAGATGGGTTGCTATTTCTCGATATCTCCGAGGCTGCTTTCCAGATCGGATATCAGGGTCAAGAGGCTAATGGAGGCGATACCTGATGACAGACTGCTTCTGGAGACCGATTCGCCGGCATGCGGAAAGGAATTCAAAGGCATGAGGGATTTCTCTGAAAGACTGGGAAGTATCATCGGAAGACCATCAGATGAGCTGCTGTCATTGGCAGAAGTGAATCTTAGGAGGCTGTTTCCATGAGTGGGATGTCGGAAAGGACCTCTCTGCTGATAGGCGAGGCAGGTGTGGAACGCTTGAGGAACTCATCGGTCCTGCTTGTCGGGTGCGGAGCGGTAGGAGGATATGCGCTAGAGGGTCTGGTCCGTGCCGGTGTCGGAAAGATCAGAGTGGTGGACCATGATGTATTCTCGGAGAGCAATATGAACCGTCAGATACTAGCCACCACGAATACGGTGGGAGTTCCTAAGGTAGAAGCGGCTTGCGAGAGGGCCAAGTCCATCAATCCCGAAATTCAGATTGAGCCGTTAGATATACTAGTAAACCCGGAGACGGTCTCTGAGATATTAGATGGAGATTTTGACATCCTCGTGGACGCCATCGATACACTGGGGAATAAGATCGCATTGCTTTCAGCCGCTTCAGACAGAGGGATCGTAACGTTCTCGTCGATGGGTGCTGCACTCCATATTGATACGCAATCTGTGAAGATAGCTCCCTTAATGAAGACCAATACATGTCCCCTCGCTGCTTCACTCAGGAAAGCGCTCAGGGATAAGGACACTTTGAAGATCACCGCAGTCTATTCAGTCGAACCCCCGGTCGTCAAGCCTTCTGAAAGGGATGTGCACGGAAAGAGCATATTGGGCTCGCTTCCGACCGTTCCCGCAGTGTTCGGAATGACCTTGGCGAACGAGGCCATAAAATACATCCTGTCCAGAGAATCCTGATCAGTTTGGTATTGATGATGATAATCAGGCATTCATCTTGAATGCCGAGTAATCAAATTTATGCTCAGGACAGTTCTCCTGACATCTTTGGCAACTGGTCCCGAGACAATGTCCGGTACGAATTGTGAATGTTCCTTCGCTGTAGGAAAGTGCTTTTTCAGGACATCCTCTTACACATTTCTCACAACCCGAGCAATTCCATGAAGACGACATTAACGGGGATATGTCCAATATGTCCAGAGATTCACCGACCTCACGTATGTCGGTATCGCATACCCTCGTAACATCAGTGGGTGTTTGTCTGTCCAGATAGCCTTCCACGCCGTAGCGTTCCATGGCACGTCTGTAACGATTCAATGGCATGCCGTCGTTCCAATAGCCGAATTCATAGGTGTACAGGTCGCGGAAAGTGTCGCAAGATGCGAACATTATGTGGTCCGTGACCAGCTTCTTGCGGAGATCTTCCAATTCAGCAAGCATATCCGGGTTGAAAGCCAGATCTTTGGCAAGTTCGAGCGAAGTATTGCCGACCTGTATCACGTGTTCGCTGTCAGGAGGCACCAGACCAACAGCCTTGGCTTTCACCGGATCTACATAAGTCCCCGATGCCCCAGCCATGTACATCTTTTTGATGTCCTGGGGATCGACACCTGCAGTGATCATGAGGGTTAGATGTCCCGCACGGATGGCTCCCAGTGCCTTTCCCGCTTCTTTGTAGTCTTCTGTTGAGAATTTTATCTTCCGGGTTATACGAACGGAACCATTGCTGATCTCCGAGTCATTCACGCGCTCGTCTTGTTGGCATGCATAGACCAGAGCTACAACCCCAGTTCCTGTGATTCCCTCGGGGGCCAAGCCTTCGTTATGGGTGATGTCGCTGCGAATGTTAAGGACAGGACCGTCCTTGGCGAACAGCCTCTCATCTAGCACCTTGGATCTCCATCCCTGCGGTGTACGGACCAGATCGCTCAACGCTCCAGGACCGGCAATCATGCCGTTCCCTATCTGCTGTCCTTCCATGGCAGGACCTGCTGCGGCCGATCCAGTGTAGATTTTGTCTTTCACTTTCAGAGCCATCTCTGCGTTGGTCCCGTAGTCGGTGACCATACAGTAGTCGTCATCCAAAAAACCTGACTTCAGCATCATTGCGAGGGCATCAGCCCCAATCTCATGACGTACCGCGGGAGGGATGATTATCTGGACTCCAGGCATGCCGATTATCTTGCCGTCAGCGACATGCCCTGCTCTGTCCTTTCTTTCGACGCCCTCTATTTTGAGTTTGTTGTCCCCTGCATATGCTAGGTCGCGGATATCAATCCCCTCGAATAAAGAAAGTTGTATGGGATTGCCGCAAACGGCTATGCGGATAGGGGGTTCCGATGTCAGTTTGGATATTATCTGCTTTACCGCGTCCACCAGTATCTGATGCGCTAATTCTTGGCTGTACTGAATGGCAAAGGACATGTGGTCCATGACATTACAGCCAGGAATCGGGTTCCTGGTAGTGATGCAAGTACGGATTACCTTGCGGATCTCCAGGTCCAAAAGCTGACCCCTTATCCCGCTGGTCCCGATATCCAAAGCTATAGCCGTTCCGTTCATGTCATAAAGATAAAATGGGTCAGGAGGAGAACCTCCTGCCCTTTGGGTTTGTTTCAAGCCCTGAGCTCTTCCCAGGTCTTTCCTTCCATGATCTTGGCCGCGGTGTGGACAGTCTCAAGTGGAGACTTGGTGTAGAGGGAGTTCCTGAAAGTATCCACGAATGCCTTGGAGACTGCTGCTCCTCCGCACGCAACGGATACCCCGGTCTTCTCCAGTTCTAACAGGAGGGACGTGTCCACGAGTCCTGGTTTAGTGGTGGACATCAGAGTGGATCCGCACACCAGTTTCACGTTGTTCTCCTTGACGATCTCCAGAACCTTCTCCTTCGGCACATCCCTTCCGATATCGATCACGGTATATCCGTTCGCTCTGAGGATGGCCGCGCAGATGTTCTTTCCGATATCATGCAGGTCACCTGCTGCGACGAACGAGGCGATGATTCCCTTGCTCGGAACCTGGCCGATCTTGTCCTGACAGATCTTGATTCCTGCCTGCATGGCGTCATTGGACATCAGGATCTCAGGAACGAACGACAATCCGAGGTCGTACATCTCACACTGCACAGTGATTCCGGGCATGAGTGCGTTGGTGACGATATCGACAGGATCCTTTCCTGCTGCGATCTGTTCCTTCACCTTCGGTTCTACGATGGCCCTCTTTCCATCCAGAACGGCTTGCGATATCTCGCGGTATTCCTTATTCGGCGGGAAGAACTCCTCTTTGAGCTTCTCTGCGCTCTTGGCCTTCTTGTCAGCCGCACTGATGATACCGAGCTCTATGGCCATTCCCTCTTGGACCAGCCTGTTGAACCTGACGGGGTCCTCAATGCGCATCTTCTCTACCATCTGCATCGCTATATCCATCTGCATCAGAATGCACCTCCTTCAATCTTGTAGTCAGCCATGCCTTTGAGATACTTCGCCCTGGCCCTTCCGTAAGCACGTACACAGTCGTCCGCGTCTGCAGGATCAGGTACTGGGGTATCCTTACATGCCTGTACATAGGCTTTCAGATTCTCCAGCGGGGTTCCGTTGGACACATCGCATGCGGTTCCGACGACATTCACGCCTTCACGTATGCACTGCTGGGTTCTTGCGTAGACCTGTTCGGGGGTTCCGTTGGGCATCAGGTCGATAACGTCGAGACTTCCGAGACACTGCATCTCATTGCCCAGTTCCTGCCTCACGAACCATGCCGGTGGAGCATCGAACGAGAAGCAGTCCATTCCGCTCTTCTTGATCAATGGCAAGAGCTTCTCCGTGTGTCCGCACATGTGCAGGATCTTGGGTGCACTGACCGCTCTCGCGAACTTCTTGTGGTATGGGAGAACGAATTCCTCGTAGGTCTCGGGAGATATTAGGTCTCCGGATGCTGAGGGGTCAGCAGGGAACAAGATATGCGCTCCTGCTGCAACCTGCTGTCTTCCGTACTCGATACAGAAGTCGGTCGCTGCGGCAATCGCTTCATGTGCCTTCTCTGGATCGGTCACGGTCATCATCACAAGTTTCTCGACACCCATTATGTGTCCAGCAACGGTGAACGGTGCAGTGATCACAGGGATGATCGGAAGGTCTCCACAGTATCTGGTACGAAGGATGTTGATCGCTTCCAACACGACTGCTGCTCTGTCCTTCTCGTAGAACTTATCGTCCCATGTGATGTCCTTCGGGTCTTTGTATGCAGGTCCGGTAACTGGCGGTCTGTCGGGCTTGTCCCAATCTAGTTTACATCCAAGCACCTCTGCTTCCAGAGAGATGTCGAACTGAGGCCTTGCCGCTTCTATTCCACACACCTCATAGGGTGCTGCTGCCAGGTCTGCCATCATCTTGGGGTCCCTGTGGGCCTTCGGCCAAGATGCTCCACACCAATCCATAAGATCTTTAGTAGTTTGTGCTAGAGGGTTCGCAGGAGGTACGTAATCTACGCGCCCTCCGAGTACTCCTGCTAATGCACGCCTTGCCGGTGTCATTTCTACCATTTACTACCACCTGTTAAGAATTTCTAATTCGAGGTTTTTAAAGATTAGTTGGATGGATGTAATGTCCATATTATTTAATCAATTTCAATAGATTAATATATTGAAATACTCAACATTTGTTAATTTGAGGTATTGATAAAAAACTAACATTTATATATTAGTGAAATCGACAACTAATGTTTATTAGTTAGATTAGAAAAGCAATCCTTTGCAATCAGGAAACTTTTTTGATTGTTTTCCCACTCTTCTTCCTTTTATATTATATGGGTATACACGAACCTACACGGAACAAGATAGTTTCCGAAAATGAGGACTAGCAATGATAACGCCGATCCGCGCCAATTATGATGCCAAGGGCATTGAGAAGGACATCCAGGAATACTGGAAGTCCGAGCACGCTTATGAGAAAACCAGGGAAGCTAGGAAGGACGGGAAGAAATTCTATTTCGTCGATGGACCACCCTACACCACTGGAGCGATTCACCTGGGTACCGCGATGAACAAGACCGTCAAGGACATTATGATAAGATACTGGAGCATGAACGGGTATAATATCCGCGACCAGCCCGGTTTCGATATGCACGGGCTTCCCATCGAGGTCAAAGTCGAGAAGAACATCGGCGTCCATTCCAAGAAGGACATCGAGGAGCTTGGTATCGATAAGTTCGTTGAGACCTGCAAATCCTTTGCACAGGGTCTCCGTGAGGACATGACAGAACAGTTCAAACAGCTGGGAGTCTGGATGGATTGGGACAACCCCTATCAGACCATCAAATTGGATTATATCGAGTCCGCATGGTGGACCCTTCAGAGAGCATATGAGAAGGGACTCCTCAAGGATTCATCAAGGGTTGTCACCTGGTGCCCCAGATGCGAAACCGCACTAGCAGAGGCAGAGATCGAGTATTGGGACGAGACGGACCCTTCGATCATGGTCAGATTCCCCATCAAAGGCGATAATGCGTCGCTGCTCATATGGACAACTACGCCTTGGACACTCGCAGCGAACATGGCCGTTGCAGTTCACCCTGATTTCGATTATGCAAGGGTGAAGATGTCCGGCCCGAAGGGTGAGGAGGAACTCATCATACTCGAATCTCAGGCAGATTACGTCATGCAGAAAGGCGGATACGAGAACTTCGAAGTCATCAAGAGGATGAAGGGACAGGAATTGGAAGGCATCGCATATGAGCCTGTCTTCCAGCTCGACGTCCCTCAGGCGGATTGGAATTACAAGGTCGTCACTGCCACATATGTGGAGCAGGACAACACAGGTCTTGTACACACTGCGCCCGGTCACGGACCGGACGATTACGAGACAGGTAAGAGGTACGGAATCCCTCCGTTCTGCCCCGTTGCAGAGAACGGAAGGTACACCGATGAGTTCCCCATGATGGTAGGAAAGAAGGTCAAGACCGTACATGACGACGTAATCAAGTATCTTGATGAGACTGGGAGACTGTTCAACTCCAGCAAGATCAAGCACAGATACGGACATTGCTGGAGATGCAAATCGCCTATTATCTACAGGAATACCCGCCAGTGGTTCGTGGAGGTCCCTAAGGTCAAGGATCAGATGCTCTCCGAGATCGACCGCGC
>SUST01000009.1 GCA_015063285.1 Thermoplasmata archaeon | reverse complement strand
CTGCTCTTGAATCTCCTGGTCGGCAGCAGAACCGCTGACGACCTTCCCGCACTGGGGACAGAACTGCATGCCCGGCTTCAGGGTCTTCCCGCAACCGGAACAATATTTGCTTTCTTCCATGCGGACGTAATCAAATATCGACTATATATGGGATTATTAGCCCGAAAATAAGAAAAACCACAAGGGTGTGGTAAGTAGTTTGTATTGACTCTGAAGATCAACTGACGTTCATCCGAAGAGTGCAGAGAGACCTGCTGCTGCATCCTCTTCGCTGACCTGCTCAACCTCGGGTTCCTCGGCTGCTGCGGGTGCGGCGGCTGCTGCGGGGGCGGCTCCAGCTGCGGGTGCTGCTGCGGGCGCTGCGATTGCGGCGTTCGCGATAGCATCTGCGATGTTGACTCCCTCGAGAGATGCAACCAATGCTTTGATCTTTGCTGCGTCAGCGTCGACTCCGGCGGCTGTGAGGACTGCCTTGACTGCGTCCTCGGTGATGTCTTTGCCAGCAGAGTAGAGCACCATTGCGCTGTAGATATACTCCATTTAATTCAACTCCTTAAATTTCATCCGAAAAGTGCCGAGAGGCCTGCTGCTGCATCCTCCTCGCTTACTTCCTCGGGTTCATCCTCTTTCACACTCTCTGCTGCAGGTGCTGCCTCTGCTGCTGCAACGGGTGCTGCTGCGGCGGCTGCTCCTGCCCTGGCGGAGACGGACTCGCTCTGGTATCCGGTAGCGGATGCGACTGCGAGCATCTGGGCGTCTGCCTTTGCGACGAGTGTCTTGATACTTGCTTCGTTGGGTATCGCGGCTTCAACAGAGACAGCAACTGTCTCCCTGAACGCCTTTGCAATCAAGAGCGGGAGCGTCTCCTTTGTGGGGAACGCGATCTCGACACCGAGTGCCAAAGCGTTGTGTGCAGCCGTAGCGAACATGTTGGCGTAGTAGTCCTCGGGAATATCCAGAACAGACTTGGTATAGACTGTTCCGTCCTCGTATGCTGCCCTGAGGTCCAATCCCACGATCATGGGGAGGATCTCGAGTTTGGGGAGCATTCCGGCGACGTTCGCGGGGATGGGTTCGCCCTCCTTGACGAGCGTCGTGTCCTTCTTGACGACTATCTTTCCTGCCTCGATTGCTGCAGGAAGGCCTATCTTCTGAAGCTCTCCGATGATCGGTCCGGGTCCGAAAGGTGTCGGTCCCTTAGGTACAACGATGTCGAAGGGTGCGATCTGACCTGCCTTAGCAGGTGCGGGGGACATTGTCTTCTTCAACTGTGCGAACAGTTTGAAGGGATCCATGTCCGTAGTTACGATCGCGCACTGACCATCGATTGAGTCCTTGAGTGCTTCGATTCCGGGTTTGTCCGCGGCAACCTCCTCAATGGCCAAGAGCATCAGTTTGTTCTTGGTCATCTTGAGCTTGGCGTGGGCCCTGAGTCCTGCCCTCATGGACTGGATCTGCTGTCCGGGGATGTTCTCCATGTCGACAACTGCGACGACTGGAGCCTCGCGCATATCCTGTACCAGCTCGTTCACCAGGTCCTTCTTCCAAGTTGCGACGTGTGCCATCTTCAAACCTCCTTACAGAATCCTCTCCGCAGGTCCCATGGTGGTCTTGACATAGGCTGAAGCGATGTTGTGCTCTCCCTTTTCAAGGTGAGACTCGACACGCTTGAGGACCAGATCGATGTTCTCAGCGATCTTCTCAGGGTCCATGTCAACGGATCCCACGGGTGCGTGGAATGTCTTCCTGTCTTTCGTTCTGATGGACACAGACTTGCGGAGACCGTCGATCATCGGTGCGGGATCTGCTCCCGGTGCGATTGGTTTCGGCATCTTTCCGCGAGGTCCGAGAACGGTACCCAGCCTCTTACCGACCTGAGCCATCAGAGGTGCCTCAGCGATGAAATACGTGGTACTGTTCGCGATCTTCTTTGCCTGCTTCTTGTCGTCTGCGATCGCTCCGAGTTCCTCGGGTGTGATCACAAGATCGGCCACGTCCTTGGCTTTCAAGGCTAGTTCGCCACCACCAATCACAGTGATCTTCACTGCCTTTCCCCTTCCGTTCGGGAGAATGATATCCTCCTGGATACGGTTCTTGGGGATGGTCAGATCGACATCCTTGAGATTGATGGCCAACTCAACCGTCTCAGTAAAGTTGCGCTTCTTTGCACCCTCGAGTGCTTTCTGCACGGCCATTACGGTTGGTTTTTCTGCCAATACAATTCCTCCTGTAGTACTTGCGAGCCTTGCGGCTCTCCTACAAGTATTCCTCTGTAAAAACAACTGATATATAAACTATTATAAAGGAAAGGAAGGACCGGGAATTCAGATCCTATGGGAGATCTTTTCTATACGGTCCTTCAGGAGGTCCATGATCATGCCCTTACGCTCATCCCCGATGAATCCCTTTGAATCCAGCACTGATTCCACGGCACCGAGGGATGATGTCATCGATTCGATGTCCAGCCATGAGAAATCCGAGACGAGACCCAACTGCTCATGGAACGTCTCCTTGAAAGGCTTAGCGCTGTGGTCCAATTCGGTCTTGAACCTATCTGTACGGATCTGACATCCCAATGACGACCCGGTATCGAATATGGGTGCGGGCCCAATTACTTCCAGCGTATCAGCGTTGCGTATCAGTCCGAAATTACCCATATGCCTGTCGTTGTTCATCATGATGTAGTCTATTACGATCATACGGTCCAATGCAGGGACTATATCGACGCCCAGATCTTCACATACACGGACGTAGTGCATGTACAGGTTATCGCTCTTCTTCTGAGAGACGGATTTCACCAGATGATATGCTGTCAGCAGTTCGGTGCTTCCATCGATGAAATCCTTGCAAACGCTGTACGGGTACCCGTCCATCCAGACCAAGTCATATGGGATGTGGTCGATGGACTGCGAGGACATGAGTATAGATGCGATGACTTCGTTGAAAGGTTCTTGCATATTCTGACCGCTTCCGCCTTTGATAAGGCATCTCTCTCCGTCGATGATCTTCCATCTTTTCTTCAGGACACCGTCCGATGTGTTATCGGGGGATGATAAGCTGAGTTCATCGCTTCCGGAGATCTTGCCGAAGAGCAGATCACCCATATCCTCGGAGAATTCGTTCTCGAAGAAATTTACATCCTCCCAACAGATGTCAGATCCTTCCCTTCTGATCCAGTATTGATCGGACAGGCTGAGTCCCATGCACTTCTCGATAAGCATCGTGGTGGAGTGGTAGTCCAGTTCGTAGAGGACATCCTTTATACCACTGCGACTGGCAGGGATGGAACGGCTGTTCCACCAGCCTTTGAATGCACGTCCGTCGAGGAAACCCTTGACAACGGTACCCATGGGCATGTGTTCTAAGTGCTGCATATGCTCTACCTTGAGAATCGTGCCGTCATCTTCGCTTAGGATCAGATCGGCCACGATGACATCCTTATGCATGAACTCATAACGCATATGGCAACAGCTCCCTCGGATTCGAAATATGTTCTTCGAGTAATAAAGGATGGTATCGAAAGAAAATGGGGTGGGGGTGTTCCCCCTTGAAATGTTTTTGACTCAGAACTGGGAGTCGTACTCACCGGCCTTGACGGCCTTGGTGAAGTCCTTGGGTCCCTTTCCGTCGATGGTCACACCGATGGCGACGCAGGCTCCTGCGACTTCCAGGACCCTTGCCTTCAGTGTTGCACCGAGGAGATCGTCGCCTTTCATGTCGGCGATCTTCTTTGCCTGGTCGAGGGTGAGGTTTCCTACCTTCTCGGTCCTGGCGTTGTGGGCTCCGGACTCTACTCCGAGCTCTCCCTTGATCAGTGCGGACACGGGGGGTGTTCCGACCTTGATGTCGAATGTCTTGTCGTCGTTGATCAGGATCTTGACGGGGACCTTCATTCCGTCAAAGGCCTTTGTCTTCTCGTTGATCTTCGCGATGACCTGACCGATGTTCACTCCTTTGGGGCCCAGTGCGGGTCCGAGCGGTGGACCTGCGGAAGCGCGGCCTCCGTCCACCAATGCCTCAACAGTATCTACCATTGCTCATTTCTCCTTTTCAATTAACCTGACGCTGTCTCCTTTGACAGTGACAGGAATGGGGACCATGGCCTCGACGAGTTCGACTGTGATCTCCTCTTTGGCCTGATCGATCTGCTGCACCCTTGCTTTCTCACCCTTGAAGGGACCGTTGACGAGTTCGACTAAGTCTCCCTCCACGATTCCTACGACTGCGGACACGGGTGTGAGATAGGGGCTGATCTCGCTGATATCCGCTTCTCCGTCGATGAAGTTCCTGGCCTTTTTGATGTCCTTGGACTTCTCGCGGACGCGATCGGTGTTCATGCCTTCCACGAACACGTATCCTCTGAGTCCAGCAGGGCTCAGGATCGCATATATGTCCTTGTCTTTGGCCTTGTTCGCCTTGGATGCCAACTCGTTCGCGACGGTCTTCTCCTGGTCGATTTGGGTCTTAAGGACCATTATGGACTGTTGTGCTACGGCTTCGAAGACCAGCGATGATATTCCGTCATCCGCTTCCGCGGTGACCGTGGTCTTAACGGAGTCGCCGTACCTGGCTCCGTTGGGGCAGATGACCTCCAGCTTGAGTTCCTTCGCGTTCTTTCCTGGAAGCGCGATTGTGACCTCTGTCTTGCTGGTGTCGTTCGTCCAGATCTCTCCCTCTGTAGCGTCATGGAGACTCACCGTCCACTCGGGGGCGTTCTCCGCATCCGGTCCAGCAACGACTGAGAACGAGATTTTCGCTTTGTCTGCACTGGATGTGAGCTTGAAGGGCCAAGAAACGATTCCGCTGGCTGCAACCTTCTTCAGATTGTTGTCACCAGTTAGCATCATGATGATTCAGCCTCCGTCAGAAGTATCCCGGAAGGACGGTCATGAGCCACCAGATGGCGAAACCTACGGCTCCGATGAGGATGATACCGATCGCGGTGATGTACACTGTCTTGGTGTATTCGTCCTTGCTCGGTGTGCGAGCCATCTTCATGATCCTGCCGTACTTTCCCTTTCCGAATCCGCGTGCCTTTGCCTCGAACTCGTCCTGGAGCTCTTCGTACGTTGACTCTTCTTCGTCTGCCATTTCAATCGTTCTCCGTCGGCATGAGCCGATTTTCCCGTGCTTGCTTTCGCTGAAGCGATAACAACACAGAACAAGCCCCTCTATTATAGATTATATTATAAAGGTTTCTCAGAAAGCCCGTAGATGAACAACAGTATTATTGGAGTCTTTTCCCTGCCTTCGATTCTCTGAATTCAGACTTTTTGTTGAAAAATGTAGTAACAATAAGGGAAAGATGAGGGGATCTCTCCCCTCGGTTTATCCGGTTTACTCTGCGGGTTTCTTCTTCACGAAGTAGAACACCGCTCCGGCCGCGAATATGACCACAATGGCCGCGATCACAACATACAGCACGGTGTTATCATTGCCGCCTGAAGGCGAATCTCCACTGACGACAATGGCCTGCGTGGTGCTCTTACCCTCGAAGGTGATGGTCACGGTCTTGTCCGAGGTCTTCAGAGGCGTCGCGAGCGACGGACTGAAGGAGAACTGCGACTCGTTGCCCTTGTACGGCAGGACCTTGAAGGTCATGTCGTCGTACTTCAGCATGATCGACAGTCCGGCGGGATCGAACTTCTCTCCCTCCTTGTACGAGACCTTGGTGGGGGCGTTCTTCACAGATATCTCTGTGAGGGACACCTTCTTGAAAGTCACGCTGATGGTCATGTCCGAGGTGACCTTTCCGCTGGTAACGGACCAGGTTCCTACGGTGTAACCGTCGTTGGGGATGGCCTTCACTGTCTTCGCGCTGGTTCCGGTTCCGATGATCATGGTATCGCCGTTGACCGAGATGTTGGCGTTGATGGCCGCCTTAACGGTCGCAGGTGATACGGATCCGCCTGTGCCTGCTTCGAAAGTCAGGGTGTAGGTGATGGTCGGGGACGGTCCGGGGCCGGGTCCGGGTGGTGTGGGGCCCGGGCTCGATGTGAAGTTCGCCTTGATGTTCAGATTCTCGGTGACCTTTCCGCTCGCCGGTATTCCGGACCAGCTGGAGAAGGTGTATCCGGAGCTGGCGGTGGCGGTAACCGTGGTGGTTCCGATGGTCAACGTACTTCCGCTGGCGGAGATGGACGCGTTATCAGCAACACCGGTAACAGTCGTCTGTGACACGGTTCCACCAGAACCTGCTGTGATGTTAACATTGTGCGTCACTGGCGTCTCACTCTGCTGAACTTCATAAGTGGAGTTGTGGGTAGTGGTAAAGGTAATCGTACCTGCAACAGCATCGTATGTACCTCCCATCAGAACCTTCTCAGCTGAACCTCCGGGTACATAGTACACCGCAGGGTTCGTTAGACCAGTACCAATTGGCAGCGTGATCGTGACAGTTGTAACGGTCACGTTCTCGAAGACAATTTCGAAGGTGGGTGCGGCCTCAGGACCGGCCGGCGTGATATTGACCAACGAGATAACAGAGCTCTCATTGCCCTCGTTAAACACAGTTCCCTCGGGGAATTCGATCTTAGCCTTTCCGTCGCTTCCAGACTCGAAGGTCGTCTGAAGGTTAATCTCCACCTTCTTGTCATCACCGACAGTGAACTCCGAATCGTTGGATATCGAGACGGAATCTGTATCTGCCGTCACAGTCGCATCCTCAGTGGTCTTGTGTGTGGTCTCATCCACATGCTCGACCTCCTTAGCCTCTGCAATGACGGGTCCTGCGAATGCTTGGGTTCCGGTGAAGTTCGTGGATCCTGTAAGGACAAGCTGATACTCTCCGGAATTCTTGATTGTGTCTGTATCGGTCCAGGTCTCGCCGTTCTTTATCTGCCACTTCGAAGCAATGGTGGCAGGGCTCGCATATCCGTCTACAGCATAGGTCAATGTGTATCCTTTTTCATCATAAGCAATGCGCTCACCACGAGTTATGGTAGCATCACCGTTCTTGATTGTTACATCAAGTGTTGAAACACTCAGAGGAGAGATGTTCCATGTCTTGGTTGCAGATCCGGTGAAGTTGCCTGAACCGGTAACGGTGAGAGTGTAGTCCCCATCTGTCTTGACATTGGTCTGGACATTGTCGGAAACGGCCAGTCCGGTTCCGATGTTGTAATCTACAGTGGACACCGTGATCTTAGTGACTGCCTGAGTCTGAGCACTGCCATTGTAGGTTAGAGGATCGCCCAAGGTTACTGTTGCTCCAGTAATACTCAGAGGTGCAATAGTGAAAGTCGCGGTTCCTGTTGCTCCTTTGTAGTTACTAGTCTCTGCAATGGTGGCCTTAATGTCATATGCTCCGGCATCCGTAGGTACCGTAGACGAATATGCCCCTTCGCCGGCAGATGTCAACTTGTACAGGTAGGTAGCAGTAGTTCCTCCAAAAACGGCTGTAGTAGTAGGCACGCTGGGATTTGCCCCATATGTCCATCCAGCTATGGTGACTGCTGTGATTCCATTCTCCGCCTGTGTGATGGTGTAAGTTGCAGTCTTGTTTCCAGACTCTATATTCTCATTCTTAGATGTAAGAGTTAATGTCTTTGATCCAGCATTAATCATATCATCTGGCCAAGATGCGGCGTTGAAATCAGCAGACACATCCTGATCACCGATCTTTACGGTGAATCCTGGATTCTGTGCAACTCCTGTATACTGTCCGGAATCTGATGTTAAAGCCAACGTGACATCATTGAGCAAAGCCTTTCCTATTGTGAGATCGCCTGCAGAAGCTATCGTAAATGTCCTGGTTGCTGAAGAATCCGATGCTTCAACAGTAAACTCTCCTGAGGCCGAAGGAGTTGCTTCGTAGGTGTATGTCTGGACCTTACCAGCATCAGCGGCATAGGTGGTATATGTCAAGGTAACGGTCTCATTTCCAATTCCGGTGGGAATCGATTTGAATGCGAGGGTCTTGGTCCCCTTGTATACAGCATCAGTCTTTGCCGGAATGATAAGCTTATAACTACCTCCAGATGGTACACATGTTATTGTATCCAATACACCAGCCTCATTAATCAACACCCCAGAATTAGTAAACATCCCTTCTCCGCTAATAATACCAGAGTTCGTAAGTGTTCCTACCAGATTGAGCACGCCACTTACAACAAGTGTTCCTTCTACAGTCACCTGATCATAAAAGGTCATTGTCGTACCATTCCCTACAGTTGCTGTCTGTTCTGTGGGAACAATGAAACTACCATAGTATGCTCCAGTTTTTTCCAGATCCGATCCTGCAATATAGGTACCGTAATTAACAAACGTGTACTTACCATCCACCGCATCCAGAGAAGTACTGGTAGTTATAACCTCAGATGTCGCTGAGACACTGGCTTTATAAATATTATTAGCAAATGATATAGCATTACCCGACACACTTCCAGAAGCAAAACTAGCCTTCAAAAGGTTACCCACCTCATACAACTTCGTACTGTCAAATGCCTTGATGAAAGTATTGTCATTTACAACAACATTCCCAAGAGCCGCGTTGAAATGCAACCTCATGGCATAACCTCCCTGTGTGGTAGCAGTATCGGTCATGCCCCAACAATCAAATGTATTACCCGTTATCGTTAATGTCGTACCTGTTCCATAACAATGGTTAGATTGTATTGCATTCATTCCACCATGGAATTCGTTATTAACGATACTAATGCTAGATACGCGTTCATCACCCTTTGCAGAAATGGCTACACAACGGATTCCATGAGACTGTCCATCACGGGCACTACTTGAATTATCTCCTGCTGTACTAGCATAGATCTTATTTCCTCCGCCACTCTCTGAAGTACCGATAATAATGTCCCCGGTACAATCCACAATCCATAGTGCACCAGCCCTGGCATCAGTAGAATCATTTTCATAAATGCCGTTATTGATACCGACATCCATCATCTCTACTAGTTTTGCATCAGATGAACCGAACGTGGATCCGGTAACCGAAACATTATTCGCCTCAGCGACCCAAAGAGAACCTGTGAACGTGGATTCTGTTACGTTCAGAGAATGCTTGGTTCCATCCTTAGTCTCAGACATATAAGCGAACAACCCGGCTGAAGAAGATTGACTAATGATATTGAGATCACCAGTAGGGAACACTATAGCTGTAACTCCTATCGAAACGTTTAGCTCAACATTTCCATTCAAACCCCTATACGCATTTGTAAACTCAGGATACGAACCAGTGTTTGATACGAAGCCATTGTTACTATTGAGAACTATTGTTCCGTTGTTTATGATAGTACCATTGTTCTCAAGAGTTCCAAAGTTTGTCAAGGAACCACTTATTGTAAGGGTCTGTCCATTCTTCACAGACATGGCTCCTCCTGTAGGGATTGTCAAATCTGTAATTGTAACAGTCTTTGTTCCGTCCGCTGCAGACGTCTTTCCATTAGCATTAATTACTACATCATCGGGAACAACGATGATGTCACCGACCATGTCTGCTTTAGTTATTGTCAACGTCGCAGGGACAACTTTTGGTGCTGCCGTTACCTTCTGAGTAGCAACGATGACATTTCCATCAATAGTAGCCTTATCCATTATCACAGTTGATCCAACATATGATGTCCAAACCCCAGGCGATGTTGATTGCCCATGTCCGTAAACTGTAACTGCAGAAACATTATCCGATCCAATTATGCGAGTTCCGCCAGTAAGGTTTACAGTACCATTCCCTATGTACAATGCTGTTCCTTTCTTTACACCATCCAGGTCTGTTAAGAACTGTGGATTGGATGTAGAATTTACACTGGATGCGTCTAAAATAATATTGGAAAGATTAAGCGTAGGCATGAAACTCTTCATCAAAACTGAACCTTCGGTATTACTAGGGTTAGCACGAATTATACCATCTTTAATAGTAAGTTCATTAGCTCCAAACCAAAAATACATTATCTTATCGTCAAGTCCACCAGTTCCAACAGCTCCAGTTGGCGTGGTAATATATGTCTTATTATTGAGATCAATAGTCACACTGTATTCACTCGATGAATAACTACTCGAAGATCCTGTCTGCAACAATGCATTATAAATTCCAGTATGATCCGCAAGTACTTTGATAGTAACATCCTGAATAAGTGCACTGTTGATTGCAATTACGGCCAAGTCAAGTGTAGTATAATACAGAGTGCTTGAATCCTCCTTCATAGCACCGAACCCAAGGGCCCCTATTTGGTCCTCTGTTACTTCACCAGTAATTGTGATGCCCGTTCCCTTAAATGTATCCGTTATTGAACTGTAATTCGAAATGGCTAGAGTTTTTGTTGAAACAGTATAAGCATAACCACTTGTGTCTGGAATATCAACGGCCTGACTATCTAAATCTACGATGTTTCCCGCATCGTTTTCATCAACATCCGTAATTAAAACGAATACTGCGAACGCCATGGCTAATGCCGCCAACACCGCAAGCATCTTCTTTCCTTTCATATTCATTCTATCAACTCGTTCTTCGAAGCCGTCAGATCATCCGCGCCATGCTTTCTGTCCTGTCACAGTTCAGAGGAAGGCCTTCTTCGAAAGAATACAAGAAACGATACGAAATGGGATGTGCTGCACCTACCGAACCTACGGTACCATAGGCATCGGCAACGACAGAGGCAGAATGCCCCTTATGGCGATAGATAATGTCTGCAGAATCCATCCGCACCATCTCGTATTCTTCAGGATAGCGCGGACCTGAGATCCGTCGGTAAGATGTGTTGGGGATACTCTCACCCCCCCCCCCTAGGCACAGCTTCACAGCCTATGAGGGAGCCGATGTGCTCATCGGACCTACCCTAATTGGTTAGGAAGTGATTAACAGTCTATTAAAAAATAACTAAACAGTCAATAACGATTAATCATCGTTAAACTTTGGAGCAGTACTGGCTATTCTTTCCATGTCATTATCATCCAACTATCCAAAAGACCCGAAACCCGTTGAAATCCGATAACGGAAACGTATCTAACAGCCTCAAACAATCATGGATCGTTCATCCATCACGTAGTATCCAGCCTTGAACACACCAAGAACCGTGGAAAAAACCGCCAATGATATATATGTAGTCCATGTTCGACCCATTAATCCTACGGGGGTAAGAACAATGGAAGAGATTCTGTGCAACGTAGAGCTTGTAAAAGAGAACAATGATTTTGTCGTAAGGATCCAGAGCGATCTCGGCGGCGTCAGGGAATACAAATCGATGAACTTCGAGGAAGTCCTCGACCAGATGGTCCAGGACCTGCAGGAAGAGTTCGAGACATTCTGATCCCGCGGTGATTCCATGGCAGACAAAGTCAAACAGATAACAGACGTTCTCGACATGCTCGCAGAGGATACATCCGTACCCCGTAACATCAGGAAAGGTGCGACGGACGCCAAGGCCAGGCTCCTCGATACGAAGGAACCTATGGATGTCCGCGCAACCGGAGCCATCGTCATCCTTGACGACCTGGCCAATGACCCCAACATCCCCATGCACGGAAGGACGTTGATCTACCAGGTCATGAGTCAGCTCGAGATGATCAGTCAGGGAAACTGAACGATTCTCTTCCAAACCACCCTTTTCCTTCTTTTCTTTATATATTTACAAGTTGGTTCTATCATCCATGAATCCGATCACCGACGAGGAGGTCCTCACGGTCATACGCGAGAACCCAATGATCTGCACCCGTGCGATAGTCAAGAGACTCCGCCCGGAGGAGTTCAAGGACAACAAGACCTATCTGGAGTATATCGAGAATCTGAAGCCTACGCTGATGAGACTCTGGAAGGACGGCGTTATAGTATCCTCGAAGGTGCAATGCTGCACCTTCAACCTGAAACAATGGCAGATCAACTGAGACCCTGATTGTCCTTCTCCAAAATATGCTCGCGGCATGCATGGATGATCATATTCAGAGTGATCACGCTCTCCCCGTCATCCTCTATAAAGGTCTCCATAATACCGGATCAGACCGGGTGTAACTTCAGCTGTTCGCGTTGTTGTTGATCTCAAGTCCAGCAAGGCCTAACACCAGTCCTCCGATGGAGCTTGCTGATGCGATGCCTACCAGGGTAGTCCCTGTTGAGACGGTACCAAAGGCTCCGGCCATCATTCCCGCACCGACGACTCCTGCACCCAATGCGACAGCTAACGCAACTGCTCCGACGATTGCGACCGCGATTCCGAAGGTCTTCCAACTGAATCCGCCTTCATATTGCATCTCTGCAACGGACATGTCCGTGTAGTTGGTGGGCATCCTCATCTCGTATGTTGCATTTCTCATATCCATACCTCGCAATAGTCGTGAATACGTCTAACAGAATTAACTCTGAGGATATTATAAAACAATTCCGCATAGTCTATTGAAACTTTTGTGAACGTCGATCGAAACAGAATTGTTCGATTCAAATGGAACAAAGGACAGACGCTCTGATCCGCCATAGGATCAGTCGTGGGCATCAATGATCGACAGTCCGGCTATTCCAACCGCCAGTCCTCCGACTATGCCTGCCGCTCCAGTACCAAAACATACGGCCGACGCTGTACCGATATAAGCCAAACCGAATCCGCCGAAGAACGCGACCGCCCCGACCGCCGCAAGCACTATTCCGAAGGTCTTCCAACTGAATCCGCCTTCGTACTGCATCTCTGCAACGGACATATCCATGTAGTTGGTGGGCATCCTCATCTCGTATGTTGCATTTCCCATGGTATCGACCCGCAATTATCGTGGAATCCATCCTAGCTGAACGACTCTACTAAAGTTATAAAATGATTTCGACAGATCGATCCACAATAGCACAAGCATGAATCAAACCATACAGAAGTAAGAGGGTTGAAGGAAGATGTTTTGGTTACTTCCGGGATCAGCTCTTAAGAACGACCACAAGGAAGATACCGACTGCGACCAATGCTCCGACGATGACACCAAGCAGGTTGATGATAGCATCGATGACCACATCCCAGAGATTCACATCCCTGAATGCGGATATGTCACTGAATCCGCAGAGCCAAATCCAGACACCGAGCAGTACGATACCGATTACGGTCATCAGTCCGCCGTATCCCTTGGCCTTACCGGCGCCGAAGGCTGCCGCAAGGATTCCAGTGAGGAGCATGACAATCGCGAATGCGACAACGATGAGGCTGAGGAACTCCATCGACCAGATCTCTAATGCCATGTTTTTCACTCCGATTTTACTTCCCGCAAGGCGGGATATAATGTTACTGGAAACAAACTCCCCTATATTTATTAATAGTGCATTCCACAGATGTTCCTTGGCAGCTTCGATATGATCAATCGTTGACTTTCCAATATCCGTTACGCCTGTTTCCCACGCGTTCGATCATTCCTCTTTCTTTGAGCTTGACCGCTATCTTAGCTATGGTGGATTTGCTGATTCCGGTGATTATGGAAATGTCCTCGAAGGACCCTTTTGGATCTATACGTATCGCATCCAATACGCGCAGCTCCCTATCGGTCATCGGCATAACGTTACCCTGACGCAATCTGGACACTATGCGCGCACGGCCGAACCTCATAACTACAACCACTGTGCTCGGTCCTATGTCGAAAGCACCTTCCCCGTATGACGATACTATGACCGGTACTCCGTGTCCGGTATGCTCCGTCAGCCCTGTCTGAATGAATACCCTCATCAGGGATTTGTTGACAGGCATGCTCTTCCCGCTGTAGAAGTCATCCATTGAAAGCCAGTACGGTAAAGTCCCGTACGATATGACCTCTAGACGATCATCGAAGATGTGTACCGTCGGTGCTATACGATTGATCCAGTTGTTGTGAACACAAGCATTGATCCATGCCTCTTTGAAAGAATCTATATCGAACAATGAGGTCTCCTTTCTGATCACATCGCTCATATCGACGCTTGTCTCATTCAGAGAGGATACGTAATCGATTACCGACTTTGTCTCTCTTAACAAAGAATGCCCCGCATAATCGGTCCTTATCGATATGGATGTACGGTCTATGCCCTTGAATACTACGACCGTCAGCGGTATGTTGTTCTGATCTGACAAAAGTTCGGCCTGGAAATTGTACCTTCCTTCCAGATTCAGGAGGTCAAGGCTTTTGCGGAGCCTGTCGTCATCGCTCACATCCATCCCCTTCTCTCTAAGAATGGAAACGAGCTCCGAGAATGACAGGTCCGTCTGCAAGGAGGAAGTCTCTATCAGATTGTCTCCTGAGCTCAATATCATATTCCTGATCTCGGACATGGGGGCCTTGCGATTCGATTCGCCAGACCTTACGAAGACCTCGTCCTTGTATGTGTATGGCCTCTCCGTTCCTTTCGCCCTTACATGGATGTACTTCCTACCGTCGGAAGCATTTAGGATATCGATCCTGGCGATAATTCTCGGCTCTATCCTCTCATAGATCTTGTCCGTGATGTCCTTCAAGGTGTTCTTCCCGATATCCAAACCGATGACATCTCCGTTATCCTCAACACCGAAATACACGCTGGCGATACCGTCCTTATTAAGCATGGATACGAGAGATTTCAAGCCCTCGTCCATTTCTGCCATGCTCTTTTTGAACTCCTGTGACTCCGATTCTCTCCCGAGATTATCCATGGTATTCAGCATTACAGATGATTCGTATCTATATAATTAATTCCTTTTTAATTCTAAAATAATTCTACTACATTATATGTAACAAAAATATCAAACGAAATAGCGAATAATTATGCACTTTTAATGTCTTTTAAGTTAAATAATCTGTAAAATATCAAATTACTAATAATTCTATTTTAATTCATATTTAATTCCATCACCGATGAATCAGACTCCTAGAATGACGGTATAAGACACCACCATTTCCACTGGAAACTGTTACCGACTAACGTCCAAGGATTACTCATCCAGCCACCGAAAAAATCGATAAAGATAATTAAATAAGAGAAAACGCGGATTCTTCGTGCTACAATATAAAGAATCCCTAAATCATTAAATAATAAATCAGTATAACCATCAACTAGAGGGTTAAGTCCCGGCAGTGGCGGAATCGACTCATGGATTTTCTAGGAACGGTGAAAGAGATAACAACGGACGGCAGACTGATCGTCCAATGTTCTGAAGCCCCGGAAATCGGAGCCTTTGTATTCGATTCAGGCCAAAATAGGATGGGAATCGTCAAGAGGGTGTTCGGACCAGTGTCCGCTCCATACGCATCCGTCGAGACGAGAGCTGCCGCGACAGACCAAATGTTAGGAACAAACCTTTACACCAAAGGGGGAAAACAACATGGTAAAGACAAGGGAAGGAGCAGAAGAGATTGAGGTCTGCCCGGAGTGCGGAAGCCACCACCTCGTCCGTGACTACGAGAGGGGAGAGCTCCTGTGCGAGGACTGCGGTCTGGTCCTCGATGACCAGTTCATCGATCAGGGACCAGAGTGGAGAGCCTTCGACGTGGAGCAGGGAGAGAAGAGGGCACGTACCGGTGCGCCTATGACCTACACCATCCACGACAAGGGACTTTCCACAGAGATCTCATGGAAGAACAAGGACTCCTACGGTAAGAGCATCCCCACAAGGAACAGGGCCCAGCTGTACAGGCTGAGGAAATGGCAGAGAAGGATCCGTGTCTCCAACGCAACGGAGAGGAACCTGGCCTTCGCACTGTCCGAGCTGGACAGGATGGCATCCGCAATGGGACTCCCCAGGAACGTCAGGGAGACCGCGGCCATGATCTACAGGAAGGCCGTCAACAAGAACCTCATCAGAGGAAGGTCGATCGAAGGCGTCGTCGCCGCTTCGCTGTATGCTGCATGCAGACAGTGCGGTGTCCCCAGGACACTGGACGAGGTCGGGAACTCCAGCCGTGTAGGCAGGAAGGAGATCGGAAGGACCTACAGGTTCATGACACGTGAGCTGAAGCTCAAGCTGATGCCCACCAAGCCCCAGGACTACGTCCAGAGGTTCTGCTCGGAGCTCAAGCTGAGCGGAGAGGTCCAGTCCAAGGCAGCAGAGATCCTCAAGGATGCGTCCGAGAAGGAGCTCACCTCCGGAAGGGGGCCCACCGGTGTCGCCGCCGCTGCGATATACATCTCCTCGATCATGTGCAACGAGCGCAGAACTCAGAGAGAGGTCGCCGATGTGGCCGGTGTGACCGAGGTCACCATCAGGAACAGGTACAAGGAGCTCACCGAGAAGCTCGGTATCGAGATCCAGCTCTGAAAACAATAAAAGGGCCTTCGGGCCCGTTTTTTTTTCTTTAGTTTATTTGCGATACTGGACGGTCCTCGTCCGACACCTTATACCAATAGAATCCCAGGAACGCCGTTAACACCACCGCGCTGTACGTGCTGAACCTCTCCACCAGTCCGAACACATCCTGCGGGAGAGCCTGGCTTCCCATAGCGCCGAACATCATCGCGATCAATGCTATCGCAGCGGCGATGCCCAGAACCTTCCTTCCGTTCTTGATCCCAAAATAGGCCAATGCTACGAGAGAAGCTATCGACAGAACGACGACCAAAATGGTCAGTATGTACACGTGCACGAACGATTGCATGCTGCCATCGTATCCGCTGCCGGTAAGAGGGAACAGCGAGTATCCTATCGCCGAAACGAACTGCATAGCAGTGAACAGATAGACGCCAATCCTGATCCCTTTGGCCTCTTCCCTGACGACCAGACAGATCAGGACGCAACATAGTATGCTGAGAATCCCGTATACGCTCGAATACCCGATAGCTGCTGCGAACGAAGGCGCGTCCGTAGCGGTCAGATCGCTCACGGCCTGCCTCATCGGATCGTAACCGGGATAGTTCATCGCACCTATCACATCGTGCAGCAGATAGAACACAGCGCATAGGATGCCGCTTACAGCGGCTATCAGCAACATCAATCTCCTCTCTTCCATCATAATCAACCCTTTCAGGCCGCATACATGCGGCAGAACTCCTTGACGTATTCACCTATCATGTCCTTCCCGGCATCCATGCCGGCGGAGGAGAGATCGAACTCATAATCGATCATCGAATGCACCGCCATGGCGAACGAGAAGGCTGCGGCCTTCGGATTGCTGAAGGATGCCAACCCCTTCCTCTGGATCGCACCGAACAGCTTCTCCGTTGCATCGATCATGGTCTGCGTCTCCCTGACCATTATCTCCGAGGCCGCGGGACTGATCGCCCTCTCGGACATGACTATCCTGTAGAACATCGACAGCTGGGGATCGTGGACCATGGCCCTGTATGACAAGACTGCTTTCGTGAGGATGCTCTCCATGGAACCTTCAGATGCCATGGAATCGTAATCTACAGGTCCGACAGCTGCCCTCTGCTTCGAGGCCTCCCTGATGGTAAGATACATCGCATCGACTATCTCGTCCTTGGACGAGAAATGGTTGTAGAGGGATGCTTTGGTTATGCCTACCCTGTCGGCAATCTTCTGCATGGAAACGGCGCCCAGGCCGTCCTCGGATGCCAATTCGAGTGTCGCGTAGACAATCTCGTTCTTCCTGTCGGTCATCAATCCATGATCCGCTAACAAGTGTATTAAACTACCGTTCGGTAGTCTATTAACTTTGACTAATGTCTCCACCTGTTCCGTCCTATATGCCAGAAATCGACAATTGCGACCGCTAACTGCGATAAGTTTATCTTATATGCAATCGATTTCGGCATCATGGCTGGACAATTCAAAGTTCAACTGCTCGAAACATTCGCCGCCCTGATCACGGCAGCTTTCGGACTTGTCGCCGCACTTGCATGGAACGAGACCATCAAGGCGGCCGTCGCCGCTGTTTTCGACACAGAGGACGACCTCGTCGGAATGCTGATCTACGCCATCATCGTGACGATCCTCGCAGTCATCATGACGATCTGGATCGCCAGGGCTCTCGGAAAGGCAAAGGAAGCTCTTGCCGCCGAAGAGAAGGAATGAGTGAATGAAAACAAGGGGCGCATGCCCCGTTCTTATTTTTTACAATTTGACCTGGCTGATTATTTCATCAAAGAATGGTGAAAAAGAGATCCTCCTGCCGTTCCCGGACCAACGGTCCGGATCTAACGGACTGTTGTCCTATCAGAGTGTCGACCTCGGGGGACACGGTAGGAGGTGATAATGTGTTTACATACTACCTCAGCCAACGTCCGCAAGGCGGATACCGGCTGACTATAACGATCGGTCACTTGACCATCGTTATCGATTGGTCATAAACGATCGAAGTAGAAAAGGTTTGACACCGGCCGTCGGTGTCGGAGGTCCGAAGAGTCGACCCCTCTTGTGAGGGTCTAGGGCCTCCTAACCGCCCAATAATTATTGACCTTGGACTCTATCGGAATATCGATGGAAGACACCCATTCTGAATGGAATGAAGCGAAGGACGAACTAGTCGAAACCATCACAGGTCTCGGTTTCCCGTAGGAATTCGGTCTGGAGATCGCAAAAGGTCTTGGTGCACCCAAGGCCATACGCCGCATGACGGCCTATCTGAGGAATGCGAGACCGAAGGATCCCGAGACCATCGTGGATGAGATGCTGGCGATACGCAGCGAGATCGATTCTTGGCGGCAGAAGAAGAAAAGCGAGGAGGCCAATGCAAGATACAACGAGCTCCTGCGCCATGGTTTCGGCGGAAACGGAGAAGAGTGATCGGATCCGGATAAAAAGCAATGCACTCTGGCGGGTACATATATTATAAATGAGAAATCGATTTGTTCTCCGAGGTAAACTAAATGCCCAAGATCAACGAAGCAGAGTGCGTAGCATGCGGAGTATGCGCAGACGAGTGCCCCTCGTCCGCCATCACAGTCGGAGACGTCGCAGTCATCAACCCCGATGTCTGCACCGAATGCGGCGCATGTATCGACGCATGCCCCTCTGGAGCTATCGAGTGATTCGATAATGCGGCTCGGATGGGCCGCTGAAACCCCTTCCTTTCTCTTTACTTGACAAAAACGAGCGTTATTTCTGCATGATCTTGCCTGTTGTTTATAGCTTACGCTGGGAGATCCCCGCATCCGACCCACCGATCCTGTCATGCCAACGCAATTTACTTTAGACGGTCCAGATGGCCGTAAGATGACTTTTCGAGCCTGGTCGTCGGTCGACTCCGTAATTTTTCAAGGCGGTCAAGGCCGCAAGAAAGGACGACGGCAGAATACCTCGGACCTCGCATCCCATAACCGGCATCGGATGTCGGGAGTCAGGCTTGAATCGAATGCCGATTCAAGCTGCGAGCCTGAAGTCCGAGCCGGACTTCAGCATCGCGAATATGACCGACAGCATCTTCCTGGATGCCGTTATGAGCGCCTTCTTCGTGCCCATCTCCGAGCACTTGCGTTTGTAATACTTGGTGACCGATGAGTCACAGTTACGGACGTGAGATTCCGTCACACGTTCCATTAACGCCCTCATCATCCTGTCCCCGTTCTTGGTCATGCGACCGTGATGCTCCTTGCCCCCGGAATCCCTAACCCTCGGGACGAGACCGAAGTATGCGCATAGTTTCTCAGAATCGTCGAATCTGTCTATATCAACGATCATAGACATGATCTGGACTGCCGTCTGCCTGGCGATTCCAGGAATGGTTATCAGGATCTCCACATCCCTGGAATCCGGAAGCCTGGATTCCACCTCCTTCTGGATGGAATCCCTCTCAGCGAACAGCCTTTCCAACCCGGCCATACGGTTCATCAACGTGATATCGGATGAGAAGTTGAACCTGACATAGTTCCTTGCCCTCTGTGCCTGGAAGTTATCGAATGCTTCCGGAAGATGCTCGCAGTTTCTGGACATATGCGATTTGATCCTCCTGGTCTCATCGCTGATCTTCCTGGAGATCTCCTCGCGGTACCTGCATATGTCCTTCAGCTCGCATTGCTCTCTGGTCGGTATGAATGCCATTTGAAGGTCTATCTCACCTCTCTTCCACAGCCTTAGCATCCTGGCGATCGTATACGCATCTTTCTTGTCCGTCTTCTTATCGGATTGCGTGATGAGTTTCAGCGCTTGGGCGTGGACGACATGGGTCTCCACACCATTGTCTGAAAAGAACCTGAACGGCTGATATGCGTACGTCCCTGATTCCATCATGACGCAGAATCCTTCCTTATCGCCGTATTCCATCAGCTCGGAAAGATTCCAGGATTCTGATTCCTTCACGAAATTCTTCTCGAACTTCGGCTTGCCAGTGCTCGTGAGCACGCAAGCCGTGATATTATCCTTATGTACATCTAGACCAATGTATCTCATGCGGCATTCGCCTCCTTTTAGCGATTGAGAATGAATGTCGCACTTTTTCAGTCCTTGCACTCATCCTCGGGGAGATTGCCGCTCGTTTTTGCTGCTGGTCATTTTTTAGAATAGCTGGCACATGGAGATCATTTCCCGGGGATCAGTCCGGGTTTGTACCATTCGAACTCGAGGTATTGGATGGAATTTCCTTTGACCATCGCGAAGAGGATCTCCTTCTTCACACCGCCCGATAACCTAACCGTCCTGGAGATGTCGGGCCACATCTTGGTAATCTCATAGGGCACCGCATGCACCAGGAACCTTGCGTGACAATCGTCGGGATCGTCCTGATAGACCCTGAAGTGGGTACCGAACTTGAAACCGGCCTTCACAACAAGCCCCCTCTCCCTGAGGTCAGTGTACACCTTCAGGCGGTTCTCGAACTCATCTTGCTCGTTGAAACCGTATTCGAAGAGGTCGTCGTAATCCATCTCAGTATCTTCCATGTCCCTCACGGTCAGCTTCCCCTTCCCTATGAGGAAGCAGGCCTCCACCAGCGACAGCTGGTAGATCCCGTTCACCAGGTTCCCGAAGAACCCGTAATCGTGCAGGAACGCGCTCTGTGTCTGGTCGAATATGAACACACGGTCGCTCACCAGGACGCCTTCGGCGTGTCCCCTCACGTCCGTGGGGAACACCTTGCCGGCGGGATCCTTCACATGGAGCTTGTAATAGGTCACGTCCCCTTCCTCGTCGACCACTCCGTACAGGAGGTTCTTCCTCCTGTCGTTGGTCTCCTTGGTGCCTTCCAGAGAATCGGAGACGTCGAGGAGGCTCCTCTCGGAGACCGCTCTGAGCATGTATGCCGGGCGGGAGTTGGACTGCCTCTTGCCTGCGCCGAACACGGAAAGATCGTAATTGCCGGATTCCTGCTTTACGACGAGTCCCCTTCCGAGCCTTATGTCCCTGTATACGATGTAGAGGATATCGAAATCCTCCACGGAATCCGATGAGAGCCTGAACAGATCCTCGAATGACATTTTCTTATCCTTATCGAAGACCTCCAGCTTCCCCAGTTCAGTAAGAAGCGTTGCTTCTAGGAGATCGAGGTCTACACCGCCTCCGCTGCGCGGATATCCGTAGTTGCCCTTGCCGTAAAGGTGGTTACCGTCTGTCTGGTCCCTGACTATGACATAGCCGTCGGACAGTTCTCCTCTCATCATTGAAGGTAAATGACGAGAGTATATAACGTGATTCTGATGGCGACTTGGACAAAGATAACTTTGATCTCGGTTATTCGTCACCCGCTTACCATCTATACGCCAATCGACGATAATAGAGGGCATAGAATGTAGCTAAATCTATCCGTATCTTGAAATCAACAATGTCGATTTAGTTACTGGATATACACTTTTTTGTACATATTGGATTATACATCCAGATAACAATTTGTTGGATGAACTTGACCTATTGATATATATACAACAAGTTAATAGAGTTGGAATATAGTGATGATGAACCGATTGTCGACATTCGACTATCACTAAGTACGCAAAGGGGGCGAATGTCAACAGAAAACAGTCGGCGTACCTAGCAGGGAAGAAACGGTATAATGGATTGCAATAGTACTTTTTCAAGGGGCATGAGAAAGACAAAGCACAAAATGTTAGCATTATTCCTTCTTGCTGTCGCAATAACTTTTGTAGGGACGGCAATAGGGGTATCCGAGTCAATATCTGCTCAAGGCGAACACACGATCACGTACATCGATCCGACCAACACAACTGGTAACGGCAGTGTTGAAGTAACATATGACGGAATAGCAGCGACGGAATACAACCCCTTGTTATGGAGCAACACGGGCCTTATAACATCTGGAAACTGGAATGCCCCCTCAAACACAGCTGTCTGCGAATTCATCGATGGAAACAGCACTCCTGTTACAACATCCGGAACCCGTGACAACTGGACAGGGACCGTAAAACTAAATTCTGACGGCTCATTCAATTCCTATGAAAACTCCCTTAATCATGTTGTAAAAATCCAAGATAATTCGGTCAGCATCATGTTCACGCACGACGGAAGTGCTGGGAGTGGCATCGATTATGAATTTAAGATACCCAAATCATTCGTTATTAAGGAGAACGGAATAACTGCCACCAGCACAACTGTCACTAAGAATGAATCAAAGAGTAATACTGACCCCATCTATGACTACTATAATTTCCACAGCCAGGTCACAGAAACGACCGTAACTATCACATTCACAACCTGTACACTATCCCCTGATAAGGTATTCGGCGGATGGATGGCCTATCAGAACAACGAATGGGTTATGATTTATCCCGGGGATGTCGTGGACAGCAGCATAACCACACTCTACGCCAAATGGATAGAGCCTGATGTTTTCGTCTTGAAGTCGGACACAGTTTACGCCAACAGATGGGCCGATGGCGACTGCTACACAGTAGATGTGCTCAGTCCGTGCGCATACCCCACTAACATCCAAGGAAACAAGACAATTGGGGCCATCGATATCGACAACAACAAGAAAGTAAACTATGCCGACGTTGTCCGCGGAAATAAGCGCACATCATCAGACATGTTCGGTACCATCTACCTCCTAACTCTGGAGAAGGCGAGGAACGGAGAGAAATTGATTGACATGACCGTGGGTGGTGTAAACAACAGTAACTATCCCAATTATCTGCCGACAGGAACATACCGTTCACCTATCGGAGCAATTGAGAAAACGGTATTGCAATTCTCAGGCTCAGGAACTGGATGTTGCAGGCTCGGCGGCGATGTTATCATAGATAACGTGATCATCGTAAGCACCGGCAGTAACATCGGAACACATGGAGACGGTACCGGTTCTGCGATATACGCTTACGGTCACAAGCTCATCTTAGGAACCGGAATTGAAAACCTATGGAAAAAAGTCAACAACGGCATAATATCTGACACTACAACCAACATTCCCAATGATAACGGCGGTGTGCCGCAGATCTTCGGCGGAACTCCTGGAAGCTCGATCACAAATGCAACAATTGTAGGCAAGAAGATCGTGTTCGGAGGAGGGGAAGAGATCAGAGATTTCACCGTAGACCTGGGAACCTATGTCATCATCCACAGCGGTACCTACTACAACATAGTCGGTGGATCTTCAGGAGCCAATGCCACCATTGGAACTCAAGACAATCCCTTGTCGACCTACATAGTGCTCAAGGGAGGTATCACCACCGACACTCTGGCAGGAGGCAGCTCTGGATCTGGCGGTAGTGGCGATATTTATGGTAACATCTACAACACGAACAACGATTCGGAATACCCGTCTGAGAACAACGGAGGAACATTCGTCTATTGTGTCGGCCACTATACTCCTGGAGATAATTGGGAAGATACGCAAACCAACGATTTCTATGGAGAGAGGACCAAGTTCTACATCGAACAGTCTAGCATCATCGAGGGAGGATCGTCCAAAGGAACTTCCGGAAACAAAGCAACCATCGAGGGATCCACCCATGTATTCGTCAGCGGTAACAGTTCTGTATGGGATGTACAGGCATCTGGCCGCAGCGAATTCACAAGAACCGACAGCGCATATCTGGAACTGACCGGAAAAGCGATCATCAGGCACATAGCATGCGGTATCATCACGGACGGTGCAACAACCTCTGATAACGACTGCGTCGATCACGTACTCATATACATCGGAGGCAGAGCAGTAGCGGCCGGAGTATACGGAGCAGGTTACGACACCTCGGCTTTACCCACATACAAATCTATGCTGGACGGTGACATCACAGTAAGGATGGTCGGAGGAATCGTAGGGAACCTCTATGGTGGCGGATACAGAGGAAGCATCGGAAACGAGTCGAACAAAAACGATCTGACGATCAACATCGAAATAACAGGCGGTACCATATTCGACAGTGTCTACGGAGGAGGCAGCGGTGGTCTGGACAAAGACAGGCACAACAGTACCGGAAACTTCGTAGAACCCAGCTGGAAAGGATACAAGAACTCGACCGGAAAATCCTATGTGTTCGGTAACATCAACATCAGTATAGGTGGCGACTCGGACATCAATATCTATGGAGACGTTTACGGCGGAGGCATGTCCGTCCCCACATTGACAAACTACAAAGGAAAGTCGCTTCCGGACGAATACCCCGAGGTCGCGAAGGTCGATGGAAACATCTCGATCAGCATCGGTAACAACGCAAACATCGCTGGATCAGTATACGGAGGCGGAAAGGGTATCGATGAAGAGAAATCCGCCGATTGGGCCGACGATTACTCGAGGATCACGGTCGTAAATAGCAGTCTGATCGATTACAATGACCCGACTGCTAACCCATTCAATAAACTTCCCTGGTTCGTGAACAACAATACGAACATCACATACAATACGACGAGCGGACACTACGTCGACAACGCGAAAGTAACTGGAAACACATACGTCCTGATAAAAGATGGATGCTACATCGGCCATGACGTTTACGGCGGAGGGGCCATAGGAAAGGTCGATGGAAACACAGTCGTCGAGGTCACCGGTGGAGAGATCAAAGGAAATGTGTTCGGTGGTGGATTCGGAGTAGAAAAGATCATCTCCGTCACCGGCAACAGGACAGTCTACGTCACGGGATCTTCCACCAGGATCTATGGATCTGTTTACGGAGGATCGTCGAAAGGTGACGATGGACCCAAGCTCAACAATGATACTGATGAAACCGTGTACGACAACGACACTACCATCGTGGTCATCGACCAAGGAACTATAGATGGGTCCGTATTCGGTGGTGGATTCATGGGAAGGACCTATGGAAACACCAACATCTATGTAGGTCACTACTACAAGGACGATGAGGGGAACTACGTCAACCCCTACCAGTATAAAGGTAGCGTGAAGACGATCAATGTATCATCTATATACGCAGGAGCTAACGTCAAGACTGACGAGCAGGGTCATGCGGAGAATCCGTTCGGCCCCGGCACCGACCTCGTCAAAGGACACGGAAGCATCTTCATCTATGGAAACGAAGGAAAAGCGAAAATCTCCATTGACGGAAGCATAATGGGAAGCGGAAACGCCTGCAACACCAAACTCAGCACCAAACTGGAAATCATCCAATTACAGAACAACACCAACACCCCGATACAGGGAATCCATCGTATAACCGAGGCACTTATCACTCAGTCATACATCGAAGTTCAGGGAAGGAGCGCAGTCACCGAAGAACTGGTTGCTAGCCTGTATATGATCGATGATCTCACTCTGAAATACGATACCATAGTGAAAATCGATTCTACCGCTGACAAGGTATTGACTCTGAACAGCGTCAACATGTACAACAAACCGACCACCCAAGGTTCTCCTTCCAACTCGATAATCATCGCTGGCGGTTCAACATTCTACATAAGGGAATCATCCTCCAGCTATGGTGCCGTCAACGGAAACCTAATACTCTCGGCTCAGGGAGAATCCAGCTATGGTGCATATGTCATGTGTAGCCCTGGTTCCGGAGGATTCGTAGTCAATAAGGATGGATCTTTCAGAGCAGCAAACATGACCGACTTCAACGAAAGTACCCGCTGTTGGTATATCGGAGGAACCGAGAAGAAAGCAATCACTATGAGTCTTTCCACCTCTGGCAGCGATGCTATCAAGACAGTTGATGGATCAGTGGACATCGTTAAGATGTTCAACGGCACGGCCATAGAATATGTCGGTGGAGCATTCTACTCATTGGGATCCGACATACACGGCCATGACTACGAATTCGTAAAGCCAGGGATGAACGGCGGCCAGACTCCCCATGAGAACCAATTTGGTCTGATATTCGGACATGAAGGAAACGGAGCAACGCTTACTGTCGCAAATGAGATGAATTCCTTTGAAGGAATCCCCGGATTCGAGAACCCTGTCAAGTCGACTTACTATAACAGGGACAACGGTCAAGAAGATCAGTCAGTATTGCTTACATGCGCAAGCGCTCCTGGAACCTACAAACTCAACTTCACATTGACTGGAGCTCCCGTAGATCACGCCGCATATCTCGGTTATCTGATCCTTAACTTCAGAGAAGTTTCTGCTTATGGCGATGAGGGCTACACGATTCCCGCCAACTACATCGAGGTCCGTGTGGACTTCTATGTGATCACCTCCTCGACCGAATACGGAACGGATTACAGCATCAGTGTGAAGACCGAAGAAAATCCCAGTTCATACATAGGATACTCTGATGTTCTGTTCCCGAAATCGCCTTCGATGTCTGAACTCAAGTTGACCAAAGTTACCGGAATCAATGCTGGAACCACAGTGAGGGTCATCCCTATGGCCAATATGGACAACACCACTGGTTGGATGCTATCCAGTCCGAAAGAGTTCACCGATAACTTCAATGAGGACGGTTCACAGAGCGCGATCAAACTGGGAACTCTGTCTGGATCCTCGGTAGCCACCATAAGATATTATGTGGAATACAGCGGAGATGTTCCGCAAGATATCACCCTTTCGTTCGTATTGGATACAGGCTCTGGTCAATCACCATCCAACATCACCCTTATCGTTTCTGAAAAGAACAAAGTCAAGGTCACATTCGTTGGAATGTACGGAACCAAATCCAACCAGTCAGCCCTCACATTCTATCAGGGACAAACTGTGAGCAAGATCGAATGCCCTGACACGGGAGAAGGATTTGTGGGATGGTATACGGACGAGAATTACACAAAACCGTACAACCACGATACCCCTGTTACCAAAGACCTAACCCTGTACGCAAGATACATGTACACGGTCAATCTGGACTACATGGACGGCAGATCCCTGAAGATATACGTCTCTCAGGATGTAGAGGGCGGTGCAAGTCTGACGAACCTTCCTGAGCCGGAAAAAGCCGGATACGTATTCGGAGGATGGTACAAGGATTCCAGCTTCATCTACAAATGGAACACCGAATCCGACAGGGTCACCAAGGATATGCCCCTATATGCCAAATGGTCCGGAATAGAGATCAAGATCAACTTCTTCAAACCCTCAGGAAGCGGATGGACGAACATCTTCGGTACCAATGGTTACGTCATGAACTATGTGAACGGTGAACCGGTATATGCGAGTGTTAGGATCGGATCCACTTTCGATATCGTTGACTTCAACCATAACAACATGAACATCCTGGATTACGCCAGGGAGGTTCTGACATCATCACCCGATTACAGTCAGAAATTCATCCAGTGGGAGTCTTTCCAGGGAAACAACACAACCTCGGGCACATGGTACAACATCGATCAGGATACGATTCTCACCATGGCCATGCTGACAAACCCCGATACCGGCTTGCTCGTAAATGAAATCAACATCTATGCAGTCACTTCCGACATCGCAATCAAAGTCACGATGGACAAGAAGAGTTGGAATGAAACTTCTTCAGTCCCGTACGAATCAGCTACAGTAGAGGCTCCCAGTTCATTCTTGGTATATCCCGACCAATCAGTCGCACAAATGGAAGGTGACGAGACCTACTTCACCTTCACCTACACCCTCAAAGACGCATCCCTGTCTGGTTACAAGTTGAAAGGATGGCATAACACCAAGATGCCGACCAATGTCGGTGCATTGGATCCACGTCCCGGTGTTGAAAGAACATTGAAAATATTCTACGTTGAAGAACACGCCAATGTGGGCGGAGACGACGTGATCTATCTCAAAATCGTGAGAACTGAGGTCGAGACTGTTGATGAGACTGGTAGGGCCATTATAGTCCAATTGGATAACGGAACAACCGATTACTATCTCAACAAAAAAGGTAGCGACTACGAGATCACCTACAAGGCCGTATGGGAGCAGATGAATTACAGTGTCTCAATCCCATCTCCCATTAACGGAACCGTCGATGCATTCTTGGTCGACCATAACGGAAACAGGGAGCGCATCACCAGCACTACCATAAGCGCCCACTACGGAGACATCATAGAACTCTCCTATACTCCTTCAGAGCACTATGAGCTCAACAGGTGGATCGCTTCCGGAGAATGCAACTTGGAGGATGCTTACTCATCATTCACCACGGTCATGGTAACAGGAAACTGTACCATCACTGCAAGTGAAATTGGAAGCAGGTTCGTGAACCTGAACATGATCTTCAACAACAACACTATCGAAGACAGTGAGCTCCAGAAGACCAGAGTGTACTTGCACAACAAAGTATACACTCAGGAATACTATGAGATGTCCCTAAAGAGCAACGACCCCTCGGCACCCAAGCTGTATTCCGGTTACATACCTCTCGGACTGTACGAGGTCTGTCTCCAATACGGAGACTCCGACGAGTATCTCACATTGTTGGGAGACCTATCGATCGACAGAGACAACAACGCTGATTTCACATACTACATAATATCAGCAAAGATCATCACTGAAGAGGTCACCGTCGAAAGCACGCCTCATCAGACCACTAGCAACTACAAGTACTCCATCCTGAACTACACCAAGTACGTAGGAGCATTAGATTCACTTATCTTCAGTCAGCCCCAGGATCTTCTCATCAACAACCCCGATGGAAATCTGCCACCGGTCAAGATAACCGTCGCTGCTGGATACAGTTACACAGTTCTCGAAGGATTGTACGAAACCGAGGGTGAAGTAACAAAGTTCATAGTGAATACGGACCATAATTACCACACAGGTTCAACGAATGAAATTCCCACACCGGAGAATGATTATGGTACGAAGACTGAATCGTTCTATCTGAACTGGACCAAATTCGACAAGCCTGCACTCATTGTGGTTGAGACACAGAACCTCTACCAAGTCAAATACAAGCTTAAGAATGAAGACGGTACAGACTATAAAGTCTACTCAGATCCGGTAGAAGCCACAACCTCAGTCGATTACGGAGCTAAGTTCCTGCCCAACGTGCCTGCATCCATCTATCAGGCATTAGGCGGATCTGGTAAGATCATCTCAGGATGGTATTTCGACTGTGATCCTGGAAGTGAGACGAAATTCAGTAATCAAGTATACGGATTCCACGAAATGAATGATGCTCGCTTGATCCAGGCCAAGAGCGGTACTCTCATATTGTATGGTAAGGTGGTCACCGGAACCGCCAAGGATGTCAATGTAGTCCTCAAGCTGAAAGAGCTTGACGGAAGCTACTCCGAGCAAGAACCTATGAAAGTTCCGTTGGTGGAGAATGATGGAAAGTACTCTGCTGCTGTTGGAATAAACGTAGAAGGAATGAAGTTCAGCGGAATGGAACCTTATACCAAAATCAGCGCAGAACTCGTCGGCCAGAGAATCGTTATCACCGCAGTCGATTCGACCCCGTGGGAAGGAAGCACCACCCCGACACTGTATTTCAACTACACCAGGAACACAGTTAGCATAGAGATAGAAAACTCAGATAAGATCCTGTCATGGGATTGGAATCCCAGCGATAGGGCTGCATTCGAGCAGGAGATCCCTCTTCCGATAATGAAGAGGAATTCCCATAACGATCCTATTTCCGGATGGACTGCAGATCCCGCAGAAGGTGAAGTGATCTACAAGAACGGAAACTACTACTACAGGGTTGGCGCCAGCAATGACGGCGCCACTATATCTCTGACTGCGCATTATCCTGACGATACCGCAAAGGTCACGTTCATCACACCTGTCAGTTCATTCAAAGCTAACAACAGCCAAAGATTGGTTGTCGCAACCGTTGAAGGCAAAGTAACTCAGCCCTTGATCAACACTTACGACACCAATATGTACCAATTCTTGGGCTTCTTCAACGGAGATGTCGAATTCGACTTCAACAGTACTGTAACAAGCGATCTGATCATAACCTTGAAGTGGAAGGAGGATCTTAGCTACAAGTTCACTTATTCGACCGATGCCCACGCATCTGTGAGTACTACCATCACGAAACCTGCTGAAGACGGCGTCTACATGATGACCGCCCATTCTGAGATTGTTATCTCAATCAAACCAGACGCAGGGTACGATTTGGATATTGAGAGAACGTTGAGCGAGAGCGGATTGACCGCATACGACATCGGAACCCCGACGAAGCTGTCCAACAACAGAGGATACGCTTGGACGTTCTTCATCACCAAAGACATCAATCTTAACATAGTAACGAAGACAGCATCTGCCGACATCAACTTCATCGTCAACGGAACCAAGGTCGATGACTTCACGGTCTACTACAACGATGTAAGCGGAAACGGTCAGAACATTCCTCTCTACTCCGTGATCACCTTCGGAATGTACAACGACGAGGAATGGTACTACGAGCCCATCTTTAACGAACAGAACAAGGTAGAGAGTACCATAATCGACGGCAAGAGAGTCTACACCCTCACCGTCAAGGAGGACATCTCCCTCTATACCACAAGCAGCTCTCACATCATACGCTACTTCGACTGGGATGGTACCCTTCTGTACGATTCAGGGAAACTGAACAACGGAACCATCACTCTCAGGGATATCGAATGCAGCATGGACGGCCATATATTCGTTGGATGGGCCTTACTGGACAGCAATGGAAAGAAAGTCTATACTCACATCCCCAAGGATACAGTCGAGTTGGGTGTCCACACCCCGACCATAGTGAACCTGTACGCGTTCTACATCAAAGACGGAAACGTCACGTACACATACGACGGCTCGAAGCACTACTCGTCCATCGAGAACGATCCTGCCCTTAACCAGCTGATGGAGACGTACAAGATCGATGTCCACTACTGCGGGGATGACAAGATCATAACCGAAGGCCCCTACGATGCTACGAACCCGAACGGATCGTTCAAGTACCCGAAGAGCGGAAGCAGTTTCAGTTTCAGCACTATCGGCGAAGGAGCAGACGCGAACTCGGTGTACTACGCTGGTGTCATCGTCGATGCAAGCGGAGACAAGATGAGTGTACAGGGAAAATTCGTCGTCAAGATAACACCCAACAAAAAAGTCATGTTCTACGACGGAGGCTCTCTTAAGGCGACCATCGAGATCGCAGACTACCAGAATCTGGGAGACCTTCCTGAAATTAGCAAGGACATGGCGATCTTCGAAGGATGGTTTGTCGGCGAAACTAAACTCACCGCATCCACAACGGGATCGGAGCTGACCGAGACCACTACGATCGCAGAGGCAAAATGGACCAACATCTATACAGTCACTTTCGACCCCACTGGAGGAGTCCTGCCTCAGGGATTCCCGGGAACCGTAAGAGAGGATGGAAAGGGAACCATCAGTGTCCAGGACGGACAGACGATCAACAACCCCGGAAATGCAACTAGAACTTATCTCAACTACAGCTACGACTTCGAAGGCTGGATCAAATCTGCGAGCGATACGGATGGACAACCATTCGTATTCGGAGTAACTGAAATCCACAGCAACCTTACACTTGTTGCTGACTGGAGTATAGGTGAATCGATTCCATACTGGACCATCGAATACTACGGCCTGGTCGGAGGTAACAACCTCCAGAAGATCCACACATCATACATCATCAACGGTGACAAGATAACCGATGCTGGAGATCCTCCAGCGCAGAGAGGACTTGGTTTCGAAGGTTGGTTCAAGATAAAACTGGCCGAGACCCCATCCGGTTACATTATCCTAGAGGATGAACCATATGATTACAACACCCCTGTCACCAGCGACTTCAAGCTGTTCCCAGTCAGGAGTCTCAAATCATATGACGTCACCATTGATCCCAACTACGAGGGAAGCACAACCACATCCGCAGTCGGAGGCCTGAACAAGGGTCCCATCTCACTGTCTGTATCCCGTGAAGGTTACAACCTCCTCGGATGGTCGTTCGAAAAGAACGGAAATGTCGTATGGACCGGTCAGACCATCTCGTTCCCCCTGCAGGGGTCCTATGCAGCACTGGATCCCGCCGACAGGATCACCATAACGCTGTATGCGATATGGGAAGGACAGACCCGTACGGTCACCTTCAATTCGAACGGAGGAACCAGCGTCGAAACCCAGTATGTCGAGTACGGAGGATACGCGACCGCACCGTCCGCACCGTTGAAGAAGGACAGCAAATTCCTAGGATGGTATCTTAACGGAAACGTGTTCAACTTCGATACCCCGATCACCACGAACATCGTGCTCACCGCTCAGTGGTCGGATACATACACCGTCACATTGGATCTGGACGGCGGAAGCATAGCTTACGACAGGACCTTCAAGGTTGCAAGCGGAACCAGCCTGAACAGTGTCATAGGAGAACCGAACAAGACCAACACCCAGTTCAAGATCTATGATTTCGCAGGATGGCAGAGACTCACCGATGACGGCTATGTCGACTACGATCCCAGCCAGCCCATCACCAGCGACATCAGTCTCAAGGCAAAATGGACCGTGACCACCATCGCCTGGTCAGTAGGATACTACGCTGCCTACGGAGGAGAGAGCCCCCAACTGAGGAGCGTCGCAGTCGTCAACGTGGACGCACAGAACAAGAAGGTCTCCGCACCTGCCGATCCTCCGGGCCAGAGAGGACTGAAGTTCACAGGATGGTACGAATTCAGATTCATATCCGAATCCCCCGGATACGAGGTCATCGACCGCAACACCCCGTTCGACTTCGCCAACACGGATATCGAAAGAGACTACCTGCTAGTCGCCGGATGGATGCCCATATCCTACACCGTCACACTCGATCCCAACTACGAGGGAGCTCAGTCGACGACCAGGGATCTGGGAAGAGTCTACGGCGCAAATATACCCATGATCCTAAGCCGTGACGGATTCGCATTCCAGGGATGGTCCGCAACTCCCGATGGAGAAATCCTCTACAAGCATGCGGTCCACTTCCCCCTCGACTATGATATCGGAACCATGGACGAAAGCGGAGACAGACTCACGTTCACGCTTTACGCTCAGTGGGGAACCGATTACAAGGTCACCTTCAACTACAACAACGGTACACCGATCCAGACCCAAACCGTGGCCGTCGGAGGAAAGGTCATCCAGCCCGAAGACCCCACATGGGAAGGAAACAGGTTCCTGTACTGGTACGACAAGGAAGGAAACGACGCACCGTTCGACTTCGACACCGTGATTAACAGCTCTGTAGATCTGGTCGCCAAATGGCAGAAGCAGTGCACCGTGACCTTCATGTCGAACGACACCGTGTACTATTCCGCTATCGTAGACAGTGGTAAGAAGATTAGCGCACCCGCAGAACCGATCAACGACACCTACAACTTCAAGTATTGGCATCTGCAGGGCGAAGACACACCGTTCGACTTCCGCAATACCGTTATCGAGGAGGATATGGTATTCATAGCCGAGTGGGAGAAGAAACCGGTGCACATTGTCAGATTCTACGCACAACCTGAAGGAGTTCCTGAACTCAAGGCAACCATCGAGGTTATCGACGGACAGCTTGTCGAGCAACCCGCAGATCCTCCTGTACCTGAGAGGATGCAATTCATCGGATGGTACGAGTTTACCACTGGCCAGACCCGCTCGGTCAGCGTCGTGATCACTGACAAGTTCTACTTCAACCAGCCTGTTACCAGGGATTACGACCTTGTCGCTGCATGGGACATAGAGGTCTACACGATAGTATTCCATGCCAACGATGGAACCGACAGGATCGTCACGGAGATGCACGAACCTGTGTTCGGAGCACCCATTATACTGCCCAGCCAGGGAATCATCAGGGAAGGAATGTCCTTCGTCGGATGGTCCAATACCGCAGACAGTGGAGTGGATTACCCCGGCAACATCATGAACCGCCCGATCCCGAAGATTGAGAGCAAGACGCTGGACCTCTACGCCGTATGGACGAGCGACATCGTCGTCACTTTCGATTCCAATGGAGGATCTGCTGTTGAGCAGAAGGTCATCCAAGCTGGAACCAAGGTCGAGAAGCCCGAGGACCCCACCTGGGAAGGCTACACCTTCAAAGGATGGTACCTTGGTGACAGACTGTTCAACTTCGACACCACGATCACCGAGAACATCACCCTAGTTGCGAAATGGATCTCTGGCGATGATCCGATACCCGCTCCGCAGAACCCTAAGGATATCAAGAAGGAGACGGAGATCATCGAGCACGAAGACGGTTCCACTACCAGGATCGACAAGGAAACCATCACCGAGAGGGACGGCTCCAAGACCGAGATAATCAAGGAGAAGACCACCTACGAGGACGGAAGCTCCTTCGAGAGGGACGAGACCACCTACACGGACAGATACGGTAACGTCACCACCGAGACCAAGGAGACCGTCACTACCAAGGACGGCAGAGGAAACAACGTCGAGGAGAGCGTTAGGACCGTCACCGACGGAGAGACCAGCAAGACCGAGGAGCGCCTCGTCGTAACCGATGATGCGGGCAGGATCGTCGAGGAGAACGTCAAGATCATCAACACCGATGCAGAGGGACACCAGGTCTCATTCGTCATAGTCAACGACGGAGACAAGGCCGAGGCCTACCTCCCCGACACCAGCTTCGATGTGCTCCGTGAGGCGGAGACTATCCTGGACGAGATGAAATCCATGGATGTCGATCTCGTGTTCAGCTCCGCCGATGGCGTCATCATCATCCCTTCGGACTACCTGAAGGAGGCGACCATCAGGAGTTACACCATCTCCCTCGACAACAACGAGAAGAGGGTCACCCTGGATGAGGCGACCGTCAAGAACCTGTCCTCCAAGGGCGGAGATGCCATCCTGTCCATCAAGAAGCTCAATCCTGAGGACCTGACCGAGAGGCAGAGGGCAATCATCCACGACAACTATGCCATGGCCCTGACCATCACGATCAACGGCGATAACATATCCGCCCTCGGTGGAAATGCGACCGTCAGCGTGCTGTGCGACAAGCCCTACGACCATCTCTACTACGTGAGCGACAACGGTGCGATTGAGGAGATCGAATGCTCCTACGATGCTGCCACCGGAATCATGACGTTCAAACTTGAGCACTTCTCAGTGTACACCTTGACCGTCGGTCCGCTGGCCTTCTCCGAGGAAGAGGACCTCATGATGTTCGTCGCAATCGCCGCAGCAGCTCTGGTCGTTGTGATTATAGCAGGCGCATTGATCATCAGGAAGAGATGAGGGGGTCGGCCCTTCATCTCTTCAAACTATTTCCTTGATTTTTCAACACAGATTCTGAATGAAGAGAAAATTTGATGCTTCCAACATCTTACTCTTACTTTTACTTTAACTTTTACTTTAACTATGACTGTACCATACCGTTACAAACCGTTCGAATTATTATCCTCCTAGCATATGGGAGGCAGCTGTCAAGACAGAGGAGAGTCCGCATCATGAGCAAGATCGTCTACAAGTACGGTTCCCGTTACTACATCAACATGACCAACAGGTGCCCCTGCAAGTGCACCTTCTGCGTCAGGAACGAGACACCCGGCCTCGGGGATGCGGACAGCCTTTGGCTGGACAGGGAACCCACTGCAGAAGAGGTCAAAGATGCACTGCTGGCACTTGATCTATCCTCGACAGAGGAGATAGTGTTCTGCGGCTACGGAGAGCCCACCGAGAGATTCGACGATCTCAAGGAGATAGCAGCATTCATCCACGAGAAACTGAAGAAGAGGGTGCGCCTCGACACCAACGGTTTGGGATCGCTCATCAACGGGAGGGATATAGTTCCCGAGATGAAGGGACTAGTCGATTCCGTATCCATAAGCCTCAACGCGAAGAATGCCGAGGAATACCTGGAGGTAACCCGCAGCAAATACGGGATGGAATCCTACCAGGCGGTCCTGGACTTCATCACGGAGTGCCGTAAGACCGTTACCGGTGTCACCGTCTCCATAGTGGGAGGCTCCATACCCCAATCCTCTGAGGACGAATGCGCCCTCATCGCCAAGACGATGAACGTCGCCTTCAGGGTCAGATGATCACAGCCGGCGACTAAATGCTCGGATACAGGGATAACAGTCGTCAGTTCCGTCAAAGAGAGCTATCCCGATTACACCCTTAAAATATAGGCCATCTGATTCAAATCCTCGTCATCATTCTTCTTGATCTTTCTGAATCCAAGATCAGTATAGTAATCTATCAATCCATCCTCACAATCTACCCTGACCAGTCTACAACCTACTATGAGGTTCGCCTCCAGGATATGATGGATGGCATCCTCCATCAGTTTGGACCCAAAGCCTTTTGGAGCATCCTTGGATCTGCTCAGCTGTCCTATCAGATAAGACTGCGCTACCCTTGATTCAGGATCCAGATTCATCCTGATGGTGAATCTGTCATCCTTCTCCCTCTCACCTTTCTCATTGATCTTCTCTGGTACCTTCATGCATCTGAGTCCGATGCTGTAGTATCCAAGAATCTTGCTGTCGCCATCGATGGCGAGATATGTCCTGCACATATTCTTCTTCTCCATCATTATGGCTTTATCCTTCAGGAAGGATTCCTGATCCGATCCGACGCAATCATGGTACGCGTTCAGGATCATTATCACCTTGTCCTCTCCATATTTCTTCAATAGAATACGCAAAGGCGCTATGAATGGCTCATTCACCAATTAAGGATCCTCCCCAGCTCTTCAGGGTCCGTCACGACCCTGTGGGTATCGGAGGTGTCGATACCGGGCGCACCTGAATCGGCCTCGTCGAACGCCGCTATCAGCCTGTCGGCCGCCTCGTCGGTATCGATGACCATATCCTCAAAGAAACTCTTGGTCGCCATTTATCTCACCAAATTCTCATAGTTTCATCTTCTTTATAAATCATTGTGCAACCTTTCCACTATTCACGTATTTGCCCACTGCTTCAGATAATCACAGATCGTCCATCAGCACCCTTATCCTTACGCACGGGTCGTGCCTGAATCCCCCGATACCGGTTATCTCGCAGTACAGATGCTTCCCTGCGTCCATCAGGTTGGCGACGGTCTCGTTCCTGTCCCTGGGGATGTACCCTATGTGCATCCCGTCCTGGTTGAGGACCTTCACTGCGCGCCTGTCGTAGGGGTTGTCCGGCTCCCTGACCAGCGACAGAAGGTCCCACTCCTTCAGACCTGCGGTGATCTCCTCCGGGTCGCCCCTGAAGCATATCCCCACTATCTCCGTGTCCATCAGAGGTATCCTGAATGTGATCGGAGCTATGTCGGTGAGCTTGGAAGGGTCCATCAGGCCGAAGTCGTCCGGTATCACCACAGGCATGGTCATGCCGTCACCTCCGCTATCGTCCTGTTAACGAGCTCCAGGTCTTCGGTGATGCTGTCGAGCATCTCGTTCAGTTCAGCGTTCCTTTCTCTCACAGCATTGCGGTCCTGCATGAAGGGAATCTTGTCGAACGGGTAGGACGATCTAATGATCTCGATCTGCTGCTCCAACTCCGCGATCTTCGCCTTCACGCTCTCGGCGTACACCCTGCAGGGCTCGTCGAAGTCCAGAGAGCTGTAGATGGCGCGTATCATGAAGATATCCGCCCTCTTGTAAGCCTCCACGGCCTTCTGGAAGAGCGCGATGTCCGCTATCGAGGCATCGGGATTGAGGTCCGGATGGAGCTTCTTCACTATCTTGGTGTACAGCGACCTTATCTCCTCCGTATCCTCCTGGGAGAGCTTCTCCGCCGATATCAGCCCCACGAGCTTCTTGATCTCCTCGTTGCGCTCCTTCAGGTCGTCCAGCAGATTCTCGTACTCGAACCTGATCGTCTCCTCGATAGCTTCGCTGTCGGACTCCTCCTGCCTGTTCAGATAGGAACGTATCAGAGACAGCCTCCTCTTGGCCATGGACAGCTCCAGGCGCTTCTTCCACACCAAGTGCTCCAATGCGCCTACTTTGAGCATGTACTCCACCTTCAGCTCCGGGACCACGTGGAAGAGCAGCTCGTCCCTCTCGATGATGAGCCTGGTCAGCTTCTCCATGGGATCCTCGCCTCCGCCCAGGGTCACCTTGACGATCGTATTCTCAGTTATCATGATACTTAGAATCCCGTGTAGGTATAATAACAGCTGGTTGTTATCTTTGTTATTAAAATTGTAAAAAAAATTCTATTGCAATAGAATAATTTTTAAAATCTATGAAAAAATCTATCGCAATGGATTTATTTGAAGGATACTTACAGATTCATATGGAAAAGACCGTCAGAAGAGCGGAGTATCTCAGGCAACTGCATGAATCCAAAGATGCCACCAGCATCGTTAAGGTGATCACCGGTATGCGCAGATGCGGCAAATCGACGCTTATGGATCAGTTTGTTGAGGACCTGAGGTCCGAAGAGGTAGCCGATGACCACATATTCCATGTGAACTTCGAATCTTTCGAAGGATACGACGTTATATCCCCGGAAGAACTGCGCTCCGAACTGAGGAAACTACCGAAGAGCGGAATAGTCTACATTCTCCTGGATGAGATACAGAATGTGGACAGATGGGAACTCATAGTCTCCTCTCTGGAAGAGACTAAGAACTACGATGTCTACCTCACCGGTTCCAATTCGGATATGCTGTCGACGGATCTTTCGACCCATCTCTCGGGAAGATACATAGAGATCAAGATGCTGCCCCTGTCCTTCGGCGAATTCCTCGAACTGCATCCAGGGAACAGTGAGGACAGGTTCAATCAGTATCTGAGATACGGCGGGCTTCCCGATGCGGACCCCGATAGAGGGGAAAGATACAGCCTCGGCTATCTCGAGGGCGTCTTCAGCACCGTCCTGATAAAAGATGTGCTGTCCAGGCTGAAGACCGATGACGTGAACAAGATCAGGTCCATCGCCAGATTCCTATACTCCAATATCGGCAATGTTACAAACATCGCGAACATATCCGAAGGGACTGGATTGAATAATGGGACCGTGGACAGATACATAGAAGGGATGATCGATGCCCTTCTATTCTATCATGCGGAGAAGTATGACATCGTAGGGAAGAAGCTCCTTTCGACGAACGGCAAGTTCTATGCATCGGACCTAGGGATGAGATTCATGGCCCTGCAGGGATCCGGGACCGATGACATGAGCAGACCGCTGGAAAACGTCGTGTACCTCGAACTGATACGCAGGGGGTACACGGTGAGGATAGGATCCTACCGCGACAGGGAAGTGGATTTCACAGCGATCAAAGGGAGCGAAGTGGAATACTACCAGGTGGCGGCCACCATACTTCCGGAGGACACGAGGGACAGGGAATTCCGGTCATTGGAGATGATACGGGACAACTTCCCCAAGAAGGTGCTGACTATGGACAGGTTCAATCTCGGGACCTTCGACGGAATAATTGTGATGAACGTCATAGATTGGCTGCTTGACAGCGAGAAATGAAGAGGCTCCATCGATCTGAACGGAATGAAGAACGTGCTGCGTATCGTACGCATGGGATGAGGGCCGATGAGGCCCCTTCCAAACCATTTACGACTTCTCTGGAATCTAACTACTCTTGCATTCACGATCGTGTCGATCACACTACGTCATTCGCATCGGGATAATACGGTGAACGTCGAATGATTTTTGATGAGGAGGGGCCGTTTATGTCCGGTCAAAAGAATCAAACTACTTTGTCGAAGAAATGGCTGAAATCAAATCGTATTTATTGGATTATACATCCAGATAGCAGAATGTTGGATAAATCTAACTTTATAACATATATACAACTAATAGCTAATCATCCTTTAACAAAGAAAGTAACGCGCATGCGTTATCGCTGTCTTTACAAGGGAAAGATAACGAACCAAGTGTGTGACTGATGTAATCGATGGGAAAGATGGCATATGAGGGGGCAGAAAGGCACTTTTTCAAGTAACATGAAAAAGACTGGACGCGGTATAGCGGCATTCTTATTGATAGCGGTAGCAATAGTTTTCATTCTGGCTGCCTCAAGTGTGGATTCGACGGACCCTTCATATTCCCATAACATTTCATATGTCGATCCAGCTGGTAACAACACCTCAGCATCCATCCCGTACTCTGGAATCGCCTCCACAGAATACAATCCCGTCTATTGGAACAACACAGGGAATAATGATGGCATAGCCGGGAACTGGATTACACCGGCATCGAACTGGAATTACGAACTTAAGAGCAACGGAGAAATATCAACGATCACCGAGGGCACCCCGACCAAAAGCTATACGGTGACCACATCGACCACAGGAACGCAGATAACCGATTCTCCCAGCAACTCTTACAGCGTAACCATTCAGAACTGGCCAGTATCGATAGAGTTCAAATCAACATCCAATAACAAAACGTACTACTTCCAGATACCTCATACTACAATTTCTAACATATCTGCAAACATGACCTTTGAATCTGAAGGCGCCGTATACGATACTTACAAATTTACCGGGAATGGAAACACCGTCACCGTATCCTTCACTATAAACAACTATAGCCTAAATCCGAACAAGGTATTCGGAGGATGGCTGACATTCAAAGACGACAAATGGATCACTGTGTATCCTGGAGATGTAGTCGATAACAGCACCAGCACCCTCTATGCAAAATGGATAGAGCCGGATATCTTCATATTGAAGAATGATTCAGTCTATGTAGATCATTGGACGAGCGGATATAGATACGTATTTGACATCTTATCCCCGTATGCAAAACCATCCAACATCTATGGAAGCTATAACATCGCTGCAATAGATATGGATAATTACAAGGGAAGATACGATGCTGTCATCCGCGGAGACAGTCGTTCCTCATCCGATATGTTCGGAACGATATTCAGCCTATCCATAGAGAACACAAGGAACTGGGAGAATTATTTCATAATGTCAATTGGTAAGACAGACGATTCTTACCTAAAGGCTCTTCCGACCGGTACATACCGTTCTGCTGATCCCAATAATCCTGTAACCCTTCGTTTCGGGGGAACCGTAAACAACGATGAACTCTGCAGACTGGACGGCAACGTTATAATTGACAATGTGGGAATAAAAAGAGCATCAAGTGAAGGCCAACACGGTGATTCCGGTTCAGGGTCCATATTTGCTGAAGGACATGTGCTGATAATCGGTGTCAACATCCAAAACCCTACCCTGGGAACAGGTTCCGGAAAGAATACAAATCCAGCATCTGAAGCGCCTCAGGTCTTTGGAGGGAGCTATAAGAATGCTATCGAGACCCCGATAGTCTTCGAAGGATACGACCCCAGCACGAAAGAAGAATATTCCATCACAGAAAAGAAAATAGTTTTCGGAGACGGGAGAACAACCAGTAATCTTGCAGTGGAATTGGGAACGTATGTGATCATCCATGACGGAGTTTACTACAATACCGTCTCAGGATCGTTCATGAAGGACATCGGAACTGTCAACCAACCCCTGTCCACATACATAGTGCTCAAGGGGGGCACCACTACCGATACGGTCATAGGAGGAAGCTCTGGAAACAGAGCGAATATTATCTACGGAGGAAACCCAGATAGTGAATACCATCCGGAGAATGTTGGAGGAACATTCGTCTACATGACTGGACATTTCACACCTGGAGATAATTGGGAGGACAGCAGTACCGGTTTCAGCGATGAATCCAGAAAATACAGCATCGTGCAATCCAGCATCGTGGAAGGCGGTATGTCCAGAGGTTCGGGTCTGAACAGTCAATCCAAAATCATAGGATCTACACATATATTCCTCTCCGACAAAACCTCCGTTTGGGATGTCCAGGCCGGAGGCCGTCAAAAATTCACACATACAGATGCAGCATATCTCGAAATCTCGGGAAGCGCAATAGTAAGACATCTGGCATGCGGAACTATCACCGACGGTATACCCAAAGAATCTGAAAGTAACAATTGCGTAGACAACGTCATAATAAAAATCGGACAGAACGCCACTGTCGCATCGGTATTCGGCGGAGGATATGACAATTATGATCTCCCGATTGGAAGGTCCATGCTTTGGGATTCCTCCATTTCAATAACCATAGACGGCGGAACGATCGGATATGTTTTCGGCTGTGGATACAGAGGAACGATCGGAAAAGAAGTAACGGCGGAAGCCCAGGCTCAAGGTCATAAGGAACTCGTCATCAACATCGATATCAAAGGCGGAAACATAGTCTATGACGTATATGGTGGTGGAAGCGGTGGTTTGGATAAGATCAAGCACAATTCGAATGGAACTATCAACTCTGCCCTAAACCTCGATGGTCTGAAAAACACTGTAGGATTCTCGAACGTCTACGGGGACGTCTACATAAGGATATCGGGCAACACCGTCGTCAACGGAAACGTCTACGGAGGAGGAATGTCGTTACCAATCCTGGAGATGTACGGATGGGACGACCAGACAAAAACTGATTTCAAATCTGGAAACAACGACGTTGCTTGCGTCTACGGAGATGTCTCCGTAACAGTGAACGGCGGAACGGTCAAAGGTAACGTCTACGGAGGAGGAAAGGGTATCAACGCATCCTTCGACGGCGGAACGACAAAATTCTATGAAGATGAGACCCATAGCGAGGAATCCATCCTTACGCCCTCATTCTTAGTGCTCAAGAATACAAATGCGGGAATCACTTTCGATAAACTGCCCTGGTTCACTGGAAGCGATGGCAATTATACCTACTCCTACGCAGCCAAGAAAGGCAATGACGTCATGATTGATGCCACCCATACCGAAATCTATTACGAACCTGTCATAGTAAGCGAATCCGTATGGTTCCAAAACACAGGGGATGTGACTGATAGGAAGCAGGTCATGATCGTCGATTCGGACAATGTGGTGTACACTCAAGGAATCGACAACACCGGCTTCTACATACAGAATAACAATATCAAATACCGCCCCACCGCGGATGGACGTTTTGTAAACAGCACTAATCCCAATGACAAGATAAGCGTAACGATCTCGAGCGGAGTATCGTTCTATTGGGGAGAGATATACGACACTGATAAATTCAGGATCGAAAAGGTCGGAAACACCAAAGGAATATACCTGGACAGATACGCGAAGGTCACTGGCAATTCGATTGTCGTAATCTATGATGGAAGCATAGAGGGTAACGTATACGGTGCAGGTTCGATTGGAAAGCTTGTCGGATCCACGATAGTGGACGTATCTGGTGGAACGATTGGGGAGAATGTCTTCGGCGGCGGATTGGGAGTTGTTGGAAACGAAGGAGTGACTGGCAACAGAGGCGTCTACATCTCCGGAGAGGAAACAGACATCCACGGATCGGTTTATGGTGGATCGTCCAATGGGGATGACGGATCGTATGATAAATACTGGAGTGGCGACCCGACCAAACTATCCAATTCGACCATAGTAATAGATCAGGGAACCATCACAGGATCCGTTTTCGGCGGCGGTTTCATGGGTAACACATGGGGAAACACCGCCATCTTTGTGGGCCACCACTACAATGCTGAACAAAAATACAGTCATGACAAGGACAGCACGGATAACAAAGAAGAGAAGACGATAAGTGTCTCATCCATTTACGCCGGCGGAAACATAAGGATCGGCGACAATGATAACACAGAAGCCTTCAAAGAAACTGTGGTCTGGGGTACCGGTCACATCGAAATATGCGGAGACGAAGGATACAGGACCATATTGATTTCCGGCAGTATAATGGGTAGCGGTAACTCATGCAACACATATGGAAAAACCGATATCATAATGGAAAAATTCGAGAGCATACAAAAACTCGATGCCATCCATAGGGCCACCGAATTGACACTCATTCAGAGTTCGGCTAAGATAGGCGGCAGAAGTACGACAACTGGAAAAACAGCCAGTATATTCAAGATTGAAAACTTCACTCTGCAATTCAACTCCAGCATAACAGTTGATAACGAGATCTATGACGTGCTGGAATTCAACAGCTTGAACAGAGACAAGAACCCTACCACCGCGGGTTCCCCTTCCAACATGATCGAGTTCACTTCAGGAACCACATTCTCGATAGGTGTCGGATCATCGAGTTCTGAAAGCCAGTCCAACATCACCGGATACACAATCATGTCCGTTTCAAATCAGAACTCCTACGGAGCCTATGTAATAGGACCAAAACTATCCACAGGAGGTTTCGTAGTCAGCAGAGAAGGCAGCTATAAGATGGCTGAGACCTCGGTTTCCACGGATAACCGTTTCTGGTTCATCTCCGGAACCGAGATGAAGATCGCCACTATGTACCTTCATGGAGCGGATACGGCTGACAGCGAGTCGAGGCCCACTGACGCTACCAACGTTAACATCGAAGGTACGATAGACAGAAACCTGAAAATAACCGACCAAACGAATATTCAAATTTTCAAACTAATGGATGGATCCAAGATCAAATACGTCGGAGGCCAGTTCACCCCCGTATCTGCTTCATCCACAAGCGGAAAGGATTACACCTTCGTAACACCCGGAATGAAAGGAACAAATTACCCGGATGATAATGAATTGGGAATCATATTCGGAATGGACGGCACTAAGACTCAGGAAAGCAACGGAGTCCTGACGACCACCAATGCAGTCAATCTGACTTTACCGAAAGCAGCTACCGGCAGCGACAGCTTCTACTTCAACGGACCAGGAGGATCGGGCGGCGCTGACGTCAACTGCTATTATCTGGGAAGTTCGGATCCGTCAATGATCCTGAATGGAGCTACCAATGAACCTGCAGGCATATATGATCTGAAACTGCAGATTGTCGGTGCCCCAAACAACGTGACCGCATACCCCGGATACATCACATTGAACTTCCAAGAAGTGAAGGAGAGCGGTGGTGTAGGACTCATCGTGAACACGATCGAAGTTCGTATCGATGTTTACATCATTGCCGAATCAAGGGTAGGAGACGATAACGAATACAACATCAAGATGAAGACGGAGCAGAAATCCTCGAACAACAACAGCGGATACTCCGAAATCATCTTCCCTGCATCTCCTGAATTCGTCAAGGGAAAAATGTATCTAGAACAGGTGACGACCGTAGGAGTCAACGAAGGTGCGGTGATAAGTGTCAAGCCTGTGATGAACCATGACAATACAACCGGCTGGATGAATGTCAACGACAATGTCTCTGTTGTCATAGGATCCAACGCGAATAGCATAACATATGAGACCTCCGACTCACTCCACATATACGTCGGAACCATGATCGGTACGGATCCGACCACCATCAGATACGAGATAGAGAACTTCCAATACGGACTCAGCGACAATCCGAGTTTCACACTGCATCTTGTTACCGTCAAGACAGATGGTAATACCGTCAAGTCAAAGATCATAGTCAATCTTATCGAGGCCCCTCTGGTCAAGGTACAATTCATCGATCAAAGAGTCGGTAATACGTTGGAGATTACCAAAACCTTCCCTTACGGAACGGTCCTGACACCGGAAATGTGCCCGGATACCGCGGAGAACTTCGCAGGTTGGTTTACGGATATCAACAAAACACAGCCTTACAACTACTCAACCCCTCTGACGGATACCGAGAATCCAGTCGTGCTCTACTCAGCATACCTGGTGAAGGTAACCTTCGATAACATGAGAGGTACCACATACGAACTCTATCTTCCTCAAACCAGCAGCGGTTCATTGATTCCCTCAGCACTAGTACCTGTTGTGAACACCGAAAATGACGGATATGAAAAGGTCAAATGGTACACAGAGAAGGAATACGACTACGAATGGGATTTCAACTCTGACAAGGTCAACAGCAACACCACTTTGTATGCCAAATGGGTCGGTGTAGAGGTCCTGTTGGAATTCTACGAGAGTGAAAATGATACTACACCTAGCTACATAATAATCGACGGCAAACAGCTCAGCATAAGGGTAGACACCAAGATAGACATCACAATAGATGGAAAGTCGGTCTTGGAGAGGGCGAAGGAAGTATTATTCGATACTGACAGCCCGATGTTCATCAGTTGGTATTCAAAGAATGATGCAAACAGCAAGACCTTCAGCATCGGAAGTTCCTCCATACTGAGGACGGAAATGGTCAAGTTCGGCACTACGAACACAATAAAAATCTATGCCTCAACGCAGGAAATAGCTATTCAGGTGGATATGGAGAAGAATGCGAACGACGCGTCCATCTCGATAGCCAACGGTATCGTCACAGTGTTCCCCGGCGGACAAACCCAGGATCCGGAGCATTATGACTATTACGTAGACTGCTACGGAACTGTCGCCATAAGAGAAAAGAATCTGTTCACCGAAAAAACTGAATCAACTGAGGAAGAGGGAGAACACATACATTATGTGGACAAGTTCGGAAACGAATGGCATAAGGTCAACGAAAACCAATATCAACTAACAGTCAGCGGAAAAATCGATGGCAAGTATAAGGATGTTTACGGGAATCTCTATACGGGACCTGACTGGGATCCAACAAAACAAGATTACTCTGAAACCGATATATTGGGAGCAACATACACATGCGTATACGGTTCCGAATACTACTATCCGTTCACCTACACGCTGAGCGATGCGACCCGTACAGGTTACAAGCTGATAGGTTGGAACAACGAGAGTATAATGGGGAAGGACATATCACTTACACCCCGTGCCGGAACCGAAAGGACAGTCAGATTATTCGTGACATTCGACACTGAAAAACGCCCAATAGTCCTCAGGGAAGTGATCCAGCTGGAAGGTAACGACACATCCTCGCAGATCGAGACCCGCAGTTGGACTGTACAGCAGAATATACGTATCGACGATCCCGATTCCGATGGCGAATACATCATCAAATATCTTGCCAGGTGGCAGCTGCTGACCTATACCGTCACCGTCTCGGACCTGACCCACGGAATAATAGATGCGATCGTTACCAAGAACGACGGTTCGGGCAACTCACAGAGGATACGTATCGACGGCAGTTACGAGGCAAATTACGGTGACAGGATAGTTCTGAACTATACCTCCAAGGACAACTACAAGTTCAACGGTTGGAACGCATACGGAGAGTTCGAGATTGAAGACTCCAGCTCGATAAGCACCACATTGATCGTTAAAGGAGTATGTTCGATCTCCGTCAGAGAGATAGGGGACAGGCCAGTTATCATCAACATACTCTTCGATGATAATGAAGACGACGAAGACCGTATCATAGTCAATGAAAACGAATTGAGAAAGACCTACGTCTATCTGAAGAACACGGTCACCAACACTTACTACGAATTGGAGCGTGTAGTCAGCGGCACAGGACTGCCCTACGGAAAGACTCAACAGTACAGAGGATACGTCCCCGTGACCGATGATCCTTATGCTGTATGTGTAAGGTACAAATGGAGCGCTGAGGAAACGGAACTGTATTTCAATGCGGAAGTACAGGGACCGATAAAGACTGTCAATGTCATCCCTACGGTATACAAAGACGGTACGACCGAAAACAAATACAACAGAGTCGATTTGGAAAACGGAGCGTATTATCTGATCTGTAATGGCGTCAGATACTACCCTTCCGAAGATGGGACCAACACATTCCTCTACAATGATAACTCAACGTTGAGATCAATCACCCTAATCCCTTCCGAATACAGGGATCTCAACGATATCATCTACACAAGGAATGCCAACAATACGATCACCGGACCCGGACCCGTCTCATACTATCTGCAGAACAACGTAGACGACACCTACTACAAGGATAATCTGCAGTTGATCAACGACAACGTCTACGAATATCGCGGGTCCAATACGATAACATCGATCAAGGTAACTCCGTCCAAATACATTGATTCGAACGGCACCCTGTACGATAGAGTACTTGACACCAACGGCAAATTCTATCTGACGCACGGAGACTCAAAATACTACCCGGACGGAGCCAAAGCTAACATCTTCAATAAGACAGAAGGAACTGGTTCGGCTTCGATTACCGCATATCCGAGCGTATTCGTCGATTCCAGAGGAATCGAGTACACCAGAGATGTCGATGACAACGGAGCGCAATTCATCGAGGATTTCAACGGGAACAAGTACTACACCGGTGTGTTCGAAGACTATACGATGGTCGGATATGTTGATGTCGAGATGGATAACGAGCTCTCATTCACCTATTACATCATCTCCGCATATGTACACGACTACTTCGCATCGAGCGGAGAGAGGATAGTCGATGACATGGCATTCTACATCAGTCACCCGAACATCGAGAAAGGAGGAGACGTCTACACATACGTCAGCCAAAACGTGTACAAACATGACGAAACCATAGTCAGTGTGACCCCCGCCTCCTACACCGATGGCACCACAGAATACATCTCTGGCAGTGATGAAAAGGGAGTCTACATGACTGGGAAGAATACTCAGACCCCGAAGTACTACTTGGTCATCAGCGATATCTTCAGCAGCGAGGACAGCACGATATCCGTAACTCCCTACACTTACACCGACGGAACGTCAACATATACTGTGAAGAATGACAGCTTCACCATCAAGTACAACCACAGTAACGAAGAGATGGTTAAGAACAGTATCAAATACAGCAGATATGTGGGTGCTCTTGATTCGGTCATCAACGCGAAGCCAGATGATGAGAAGAAGAACAAGGATACTAGCGGACTCCCGGCTGTCAAAGCATCGATAAAGACCGGATATACTTCGAACCACCTGTTGGAAGGATTCTTTGATAACACTAACTTCTTCCAGATAAGTCCGATCAACGAATGGAAGGAGCCATTGGTAGGCCCCACAGATAAAGAATTCAATCTCAACTGGACCGCTGTCTCCAAACCTGCGGAGATCTATGTGATCATAAAGGTCGAAACGTACGATGTCACATACGTGGTTACCGGAACCGAAATGACAAAGACCAAAACATTGTCGTTCGGCGATGACCTCATATACAGTCTCGCAGATCTGTTTGGGCCGGATTATGCAGCAGGAAAGACTGCCATAGGATACGCGTTCTACGACGGAAGCATAGTGCGTGCGATAGACATCTTAGATGAAACCACTGTAGAGAAGATCGGACCCGGCAAACCGATCAGGGTCGAGGTCACTACTGAGGCCACACTGCCTGTCTTCATTAACTATCTTGGCCAAACGCTGGACGGCAAATATGTCACAGAGAACACGGTAAGACTTCCTATGCTGGTCAGCGATGTTCCGAACGTATTTACCGGAAAATACAATCCGATCTATATCGAAGGCTTAACACTGAATAGTGACGTCAAGAACGGTTTCATCGTCCGTAACAGCGATCATTTAGTATTCGACTTTGTAGAAGAGACCGCCAGCGGAGATAAGTACAGACACGGCAACGAAACAGTGATCGTTAACAAGACTGCAACCGATAATAAACTCTCGGACGGTACGAACACATACACCGGATTCATAGCAGGATCTAATTGGACCGGCAGATTGCTGAACATCGTCGTAACAGTGCCGGCTGATCCGGACATCGACATGTCTAACTTCTCAATTAAAGTCCTTGCTAGCAGGAACATAGTCACCCTCCAGGTCGCTGAGGAATACCAGCAGTACATTATAGGAGGGTCCTGGGGAGGATCCTACAAGATCGGAGAGACTGTTCAACTGCCGGGTATGCAGCAGAAGGATCATCACAACCTCGAAAACTGGACCTCCGATGGGGTCGACGGACAGATAATCGAGAAGAACGGTCTGCTCTACTATCTGATCGGAGACGGTGACAAAGGAACGGTCACATTCACTCCCGTATACGAACAGGACATCTATACGGTAACAGTCTTGACCACCGTCGACACCCTCGTAAAGAATGGAGAGGATTTGGGACAGAGGTATACAGAAGAGATAGCAGATGGCAACGACTTCATACTGCCCGATCTCAAAGACTATGTGATCATGGCACCCGGTGTCGATCTGGTAGCCTACAGTTTCAACGGATACTTCACCGATGATGCTGGGAACAAGCACTATCCCGGAGAACCCGTCAAGATAACCAAGAACACCACACTGATAGCTAGCTGGACCACCACTCGTTTCGTCCTGATGTACGGATTCGATGGCGACTATCTATCGGCTTCGATATCTTCATCCGATCTTCCTTCGGACTCGGCATCGAAGACCGGAGTATGGCTTGATTTGGTCGGTTACGAACAGGGCGACCCGCATCTGGAAGGTGACGGATACAAGTACTACCCGGTCGACCGCAGTAACCTCCATGCAGGATACATGGAGAGTCCCGAAACAGATCCTTTGAAGAGAACGATCAAAACTGAACAGTTCACATTCAAGGATGCAGAATACATCATCGGATTCAATGGCATTCAGGAATACATCGAACGTGCCGGTATCAAATACATCAAGATCGGCGACAACACCTACAGGGAAGAGGGCGGAACCAAGGTAGTTACCGTCACCCCCAGTAAGTTCAAGGACGCACTCGGCAACATCTACAATGCCGGAAAGATCGGCGATGACGAGTACATCGAACTTGCAGGTGTCAAATACTACAAGATAAGCGACAACACCTACAGGGAAGAGGGCGGAAAGACAGTCACCGTGTCCCCTTACAAGTACGATGACACCGTAATCGTGACCTACACCATCGGTACCGATGAGAAGGGAGCATACATGGAGAGAACCACCGATGGAGAGAGATTCTACATCGTCAGCGGTATCTTCAAGAACGGAAACAGGGAAGTATCCATCGTAGCAGAGGATGGCAGATACTACGATTCACGTCATGTCGAATATACACCAGGAATCGACATAGGCCAAGCCTGCATCTTCTCACCTGAAGGCATACCGTACTATCCTGTGAAGGTATCCTACATGAGCGAAGCCGGGGAACCGATCGTCGTGAACCCGTACCAGTTCTTAGAGGTCGGAGCAACTGAACCAAAATACATTTGGATAGACATGGACGGCCCCCACTACCTCAGAAACATCGATACTGGAGATACATACTACCAGAGTGCCGACGCGGCCACCCACATGAGGAGCGATACCGGAGTGATCAAGTATGAGTGCAAATCAGTCTTCGAGAACCCCAGCACCCATCAGATTACCACCACCTACGTCGTAGGATTGTACTACCACTCACAGGTAACTCTCACGATATCGCCTATATCCGGAAACGAACTGGACATCGACAACTCGAAGGCGACCTCCCTGGAGGATTCAACGAAAGTGGTCGACATAGGAAAGCCTGTGAAGCAGTCCAACGGCAATTACACTTGGAACTTCTTCATGATAGACAACATGAACCTGGATCTGGAGCCGGAAGTGGAATCGGCTACGATCACATATCTGGTCAACGGACAGATGCTCACCAAGGATGACATCAGCAAGATAAGTCTGGAATACAAGCAGGGTGGAAGCTACGTGGCCGCCAGCGGATTCAAGTTCCCCCTGTACACCGAGATCAGATTCAAATCCTTTGATACCAAGGATTGGTTCACATCCTCATCTCTCAGCGAGGACAGCAGAATAACGCCAGTAGAAGGCTGGTATGTCCTGACGGTCAGGGAAGACGTATCCCTGTACACCAGCAGCGACACGTTCACCATCAACTACCACAACCATCTAGGAGAAGTGATCTCGACAACGGGACCGTTCCAACCGGAATTCGATCAAAGCGGTATCGCTCGCGTCTATATCACCGATCTCATTAAAGAGATGCAAGCTGAACTCGCATCCCTCGGCCTCGATTACTATTACGGGTTCACAGGATGGGCGGTAGAACAGGAAGACGGAAAACTTGACATAAGGTACGGACCCGTCTCTTCCTATCCCATAGTGATAACGAAGAACAAGAGCCCAACGGTCATCAACCTGTATCCGTTCTATCTCACGACCGGTAATGCAGAATTAGTATACAACGGAGACTACCAGAACTCATCCGTCGAGAATGCAAAGACCAACGAGGAACTGGAGAAGGCTGTCTTCAACCAGGAAGAGCCCGACATGGTCGTATACTATTACATCGGAGATAAGGAGCTGTACACCCTCGATGAATTCAAGGAATACGGAAGCACATATGCGACATCAGCAGCATTCATCGAAATAGGCGAGCACAGGGTCCAATACTTCGTCGATATGGGAAGCGGCAACGGATTCCGCGGGACCTACATCATCAAGATCATCGAGCGTACGGAAACGACCATCACATTCTACGATGATGACAAGGTCGTAGAGACCAAGACCTACAAGGGCGATGTGAAGCTCGGAGAGCTCCCATACGCCGGAGAGAAGGGATTCGTCGGATGGTTCTTGGCAGACGGAATAACCGAGATAACCTCCGAGACGGATGCTTTCGACCTCGATCCCGAGACCAATGCGTACGCAAGATGGGAGACCACCGTGATCCACTTCATCAACCAGGAAGCCATCATCGAGAGCCGCACGCTGTACGGCGATGCGGAAGTCGGCGAACTCCCAGACATAGGTGAGAGGACCGGATACGAATTCCTGGGATGGTTCCTGTCTGACGAAACGACCGAGATAACGGCAGAGACCAAAGCCCTGGATCTGGACAGGGAGAACAACGTATACGCCAAATGGGAGAAGCTGGAAGTGACGGTCGTCGACTTCATCAACGATGATAAACTGGTCGAGGAGCGCACACTGTACGGAGACACCGTCGTAGGAGATCTTCCCAATATAGGGGAGAAGGAAGGATACATCCTAATCGGATGGTTCCTCGCCGACGGAAAGACCGAGATCACCGCCGAAACCAGGACCTCATCTCTCGAAAGGAACAACACGGCCTATGCGGTGTGGGAGGTCGATCCCGCACGCAAGACCACCGTCATCAACTTCATCAACGGAGAGGAGACCGTCGTAACCCGTACCTACATAGGAGACGTCGCGCTGGGAGAGCTTCCCGATGCAGGAAAGAGAGAAGGGTACACATTCATAGGATGGTTCCTCGAATCCGGACTGGAGCTGACCCCACAGACCAGGACCGTCGACCTTGAGGACGAGAACGATGCGTACTCACTGTGGCAGAAGAACTCAGGACCCGTTGGTCCCACCGATCCCACCGAGAGGAGCTGGGAGAAGAGGGAGAACCCGGACGGATCCGTGACGACCATCATCACCGAGAAGACCGTGAGGCCCGACGGCAGCGTCAGGGAGAAGAGGACCGAGACCACCACCTATGACGACAGGACCACGCGTCTGGTAACTGAATCGTTCACCGATGCTGAGGGCAACACGACCGTCAAGGTGGACGAGAAGATCACCTACCGCGACGGACCCCTACAGAGGGTCATAGAGATCGAGGGAGTGGACGGAGAGTTCGTCGTGAAGGTCCCTGTCATCGACCCTCTGAACATCTACGATGCGAAGGAGGAGCTGGACAAGCTCAGCTATGATTCCGTTGTGTTCGAGATGGATTACCTGAGCAGCGACTTCAGGGTCCCCGAGGTATCCATGCCCATCCTTGCGGACAACGACTACAGCATCAGGTTCAGCAACATCGATTTCACCGTGACCCTTGACGAGAGGACGACGAAGACCCTCAGGAACGCCGGAGGAGATGTCACTCTGACGATCCATAAGGCACACCCCGAGGACCTGACCGACGATCAGGAGAGGCTCATCGGCGACAAATATGCCGTTACAATCATCCTGAAGGCCGGAGAGAAGACCGTCTCGGAGCTTGGAGGAACCGCCACCGTATCGGTATTCTACAAGGGATCCTTCGTCTACTACGTGGATAACAATGGTCATGCGGAGGAGATCCCCTGCGAGTACAACATGTTCACTGGCGACACCACCTTCACCGTAGGACACTTCTCCATCTACCTGATATCCAAGGAGAAGATCCCCGAGCCGGTACCCGAACCCGTGAAGGAGATGTCTATACTGGTCTACCTGGCGATAGCCGTCCTCATAGCTACCGTGATTGCCGTTTCGGTGATCATGATCCGCCGCAGGTGACATCTAGAGAAAACACGAAAAGATCGCACCGCAGCAGGGTCCGAAACGGCCTTGTGGCGGTGCTTTCTCCTTTTACCCCATCTATTAGACGCTCTCGATCCTTCTGATCTCCCCGGTCATCTCGGAACCGAGATCCTTAGACTGGAAACCTGATGTACCAGGCAATAGAATCGAGAGGGAATCCATCCTGCATATCTGACAGGTGGACCCGTCCATTGAAATGTCCAGGACATGCCCTCCGACCTTCTTATCATCAGAAATAAAGTGGAGATGCCACCCATGATTGTTCAGAGCGGACATGAACGATGGACAGAACAGCCCTACCACATTACCCTCGATATCCTTGTAGGACCATGTGACCTGCTGTTCCGCTACAACCTGCGACAGGGGAGTGCTGCCGGATTGCATCGGGACGCTCCTCAGGAGCATGCTGGGGAATCTGGAATGGATCTTGACGAAATACGGGGAGTTCATCCCCACACCGCTTAGAATCCCATCCATCCTTTCAGAGAACTCCTGAAATGAGGATGCTGTTATCTCAAACGACTGGCCCTCTCCCATGAAGGACACACACGCGAAAGGCGTGGAATCATCTTCCACTGCAGATACGGATCCGTCCGCAGAAGCCCTGTAAACGATGCCGTCCAGCATTATCAGTTCGCCATCGAGGCCTTCGAAAGTGCCCAGCCCTATGTCCCCATGCCTCTTCAACTCGGATATGGGAAAATGGCCTTCGTAGTCCCCTTGGCAGAGTGCCTGCAGCAAAGATACCTGAAAGAGCGTTCTGCGATCTGACATCGCACTCGTATCCGTTCTCCGCATGATAACTGTTCCCTTATGCATGAAAAAAGACCATAATAATTCTTACAAGAATAATGATTATAAGAATTATATATCTGTCCAGCCATTTCCAACCATGGATGAGATGGAGTTCGTCGGCAGGGATAGGGAGTTGTCGATCCTGAAAGACGAATATACTGCAAAGAGGTCGTTCATCCTCATGACGGGAAGGAGGAGGGTAGGTAAGACCCGCCTCATCAAAGAGTTCATCAAGGATAGGGACTCCATGTACTTCTTCTGCAGCAACATCAACTCGGCCCTCATGCTGAGGGAATTCTCTGCATGCCTTTCGGGATACTCCGGAAGGACTTACGGTACCTTCGACGATTGGAAGCAGGCGTTCACCGCCTTCGCGGAATGCAAGGACGGTAAGAAGATACTGGCCATCGACGAATTCCAATACATGATGTATGCTGACAGAGAGATAGTCCCCAAGCTCCAGGACATATGGGATAACATTCTTTCAAAGACGGAGATAATGCTCATAATCTGCGGATCCCACATATCGGTAATGGATGGGCTGAACGAATATTCCGAACCGCTGTACGGCCGTTTCACCAGGCACATGAGGCTGCGTCCTCTGCCCTTCGAGACCGTAAGGGATGATGATTTCGTCGGTTCGCTGGAAAGGTATGCCATACACGGGGGAGTACCGAAATACATGGAGATGATGAGGAACGGACAATTGGAACAGGTTCTGCGTAACGACATCCTAGATCCGTCCTCGACGATGTTCAATGACGTCCAGTTCATGCTGAACGACGAGGTCAGGGAATCCAATGGATACATGTCGATAATGAGGTCGATAGCCAACGGCAACCACAGGCCCAGGGACATCTCGTCCGATCTCCAGATCAAGGAGACATCTCTGGGGAAGCCGCTAAAGACCCTGATGGACATGGGGCTCATAAGACGGGACGTCCCCGTCACCGAGGACCCGGAGAGGAGCAGGAATGCACTCTACGTGTTCGATGACAACTACTCGTCTTTCTGGTTCGAATTCGTCGGACCGTTCAGATCCTCGCTGGAGATGGGAGAGACGGACGGAGCCGTCGCATACTGGAAGGAACATTTCTACGAGCATCACGCGGCATTCGTGTTCGAGGAGGTCTGCAGAAAATCCGTTTACGGCATGTCAGCCGACATCGATTTCATCCCCAGGAAGGTGGGCAGATACTGGGAAGGGGACTGCGAGATAGACGTCATGGCCTTGGATTTCGATAGCAAAAGGGCCTTCGTTGCCGAATGCAAGTGCCGCAAGGGAAAACCTGTGGGGTCGCATGAACTCAACAATCTCGTAGCTAAGACTGAAAGGATAAGGGGACTAAAAGGATACGACATAAGATTCGGACTGTTCTCGATTTCCGGATTCACCGACGAGGTCAAGAAAAGGGATGTCCTCCTGATAGATAAGGGCAAGAGGATCGATATTTGAGGGACTGTGCACCGCCGCAGGCATCCCGCGCCCCACGCAGGATCACACGGCGGTGCCGTCTCCTTTTGATACGGTATCCCTAATCGGCTGTGCGGGGAAACGGCATTGATGCCGCCGCGCGGATGATCTGCGCACCGTATGAGATAGACCTTGGGTTGATAGGATATAGAAGGATGCTCCGCTCTGTCAGTACTGCCGGCAAAGGATGTACATCCTCCGACCAAAAACCGAGGGATCAATCGTCCCTGTTCTTCTCCTTCCAGTAAGAGTAGATGCTGGGCTTGAAAGAATCCTCGGTGTCGATTATATCGAGCATCTCCTCGATGAGCTCCGCGACCCTCTCTCCCTTGTCGGTGAGGATGATGTAGCACGTCCTGCTCTCGAAGGAATCATACATGGCGATCAGTCCCATCTTCTCCAGTGTCTCCAGCTTCTCGGCCATTCCGGAGTTGCGGGAGATGTTGGCATGGATGTCGGATTTGATGGCGGGACGGTGGTGCTTGAGATAGACGAGGATGGACAGCATGTGCTTCCTGTCAAGCTTGGCCAGGGCGGATCCATCGGATTCCTTGGAAGTGCGCTTCTGCTTCAGAAGCTCGACCATCTCCTTGGAGTAGTCTCTGTCCTCCGAGTAGAATGCTACCTGCTCCTTTCCTTCCGTGCTGTTCATCTTTATCACCACCTTTTGTGCTATTGGATTGTGTACACATTATGCGTCAATGGTCGTACATTCATACGCTGATTGACGAACTGTAAGATCCCTGGTTTCGGGGGGGGGGCTCTTTTCATAAGTCCACAGTTTACAGCCAGTGCACTTCTTG